>DATEOX010000155.1:0-13391 GCA_035273585.1 Thermoanaerobaculia bacterium | reverse complement strand
CTCGTGGCCCACGAGCTCGGGCTGATGCAGGTCGACGCGCTCTTCCGCAAGGACGGGACGTACGTCGTCGAGCTGGCGATCGATCGCGAGCACCTCCCGCCCGGCACCACGCCCGAGCAGGTCGCCACCGCGGCCGTGCTGTCATTCGATGGCCGCCCGATCGCGCACGGCGCGCCGTCCTTGACGAACAAGACGACGAACAAAGCGAACGTCGCGCACATGCGCATCAGCGGCCGCACTCCCTCCGCCGTCTCCCGTTTCACCTTCGCCGACGACGCGATCCTCGGCTACTTCGTCATCACCCTGCGCAACGAAGGGCAGCCGGCGCCTTCCACGCAGTGGGTGGAGGGGGGGAAGGCGAGCGAGCCGTTCGCCCTCGATCGCGCCGTCGTGCCGCCGACGCGCTGGGAGATCATCAAGCTGTACGTCGTCCTCGGCTTCACGCACATCCTCCCCCGCGGCCTGGACCACGTCCTCTTCGTCCTCGGGCTGTTCCTGCTCGCCGTAGAGCTGCGCCCCATCCTCTGGCAGGTCTCGGCGTTCACCGTGGCCCACACCATCACCCTGGCCCTGACCATTTACGGCGTCGTCTCCCTGCCGCCGCGCGTCGT
Organism: Thermoanaerobaculia bacterium; assembly: GCA_035273585.1. Taxonomy (GTDB): domain Bacteria; phylum Acidobacteriota; class Thermoanaerobaculia; order Gp7-AA8; family Gp7-AA8; genus JAFAVZ01. Next base: position 12,780 of record DATEOX010000155.1, on the reverse strand, counting down.
CGAGCCGCTCATCGCGCTGTCGATCGTTTACGTGGCGGTGGAGAACGTGCTGACCACGAGGCTGCACGCCTGGCGGCCGCTCGTCGTCTTCTGCTTCGGGCTGCTGCACGGGATGGGCTTCGCCGGGGTGCTCACCGAGATCGGGCTGCCGCGCTCCGAGTTCATCCCCGCGCTGCTCGCGTTCAACGCGGGGGTGGAGCTGGGGCAGCTCACGTTGATCCTCCCCGCGTTCCTGCTCATCGGGCTGCCGCTGCGGCGCCGGCCGTGGTACCGGCAGTGGGTGGTCGTGCCGCTGTCGCTGCTCATCGCCGCGACGGGCCTCGTCTGGTTCGTGCAGCGGGTGACTTGAAAAGGGCCGGCTGGAGAGCCGGCCCTACTTCGCTCAGGGCTGGTACTCGGCGGCCGAGATGAAGCGTCCGTCGTTCGTGCTGTTGTCCACGACCACCGCGTAGCAGAGGGCCGCGTCGGACGGATCAAACTGCACGTAGCCGCCGTTCACGATCGTCGTCACGCCGGCCTGCCCCCAGGCGTTGGGCAGGAGGTTCAGCGTCAGGCTGCCAAGGACCTGCTTGCCGCTGTTGTCGTAGATCGTGGCCTTGACCGCGTTCGCGTTGCCCGACTGGTTGAGGCAGCCGACGTTCGTGCGCGAGGTCGAGTCGACGGTGATGCCCGCCGCGAACGAGCGCGAGCTCGAGCCGGCGAACTCCGAGACCGGAATCGTCGTGCTGAAGCGGCCGGTGCGGATGTCGGTGCTGACGATGAAGCGCTTCGCGGAGTCGCCGCTCTGGAACACGACCGCCCCGCCGCCGGTGGTGTGGAAGACCTCGTCGAGGAAGTTGGCGAAGGTCTTCAGCTCGCCGGCCGCGAGCTGGATCACGGCGTCGCGGCGGCTGCCGGCGCCGTCGTACAGCGTGGCCGTCACCGGGAAGGCGGATGCGGTCGGATTGAACAGGGCGACGGAGGTCTGGAACTGCGCGCCGCCGACGCCCATCGTGTTGGCCATCACCGGCACGGTCTGGAGGTCGGAGGCGAAGTTGTACGCGGTGGCCGGATGCTTCTGCGCCAGCGCGGAAGTGGCGATGAACGCTGCGAGGATCAAGAGCTTCTTCATGATGGTCATCTCCTGTCGGATGGTCGGGTCAGGGCTGCGGCGAGGTCGGGTCGGGGATGGGCGGCACCACGACGGAGTTCGTGCCGCCGTGTCCCTGCAGCAGGCCCTGGTGGGCGAAGGCGAGGAACGGGAAGCGCGGCAAAAAGTCCTTGTCGTTCGTCTCCACCCCCTTGGCCAGGCCGGCGGCCGGATTGCCGGCCACGATGAGGCTGATCAGCACCGAGTTGACGTTGACCTGGTGCCGGTTCGGCGCGCTGCCGCCGCCGAGGCGCCGGCCGTTCGGGAACTGCGAGTCGATGGAGGCGTCGATGGTGATGACGTCGCCCGTCGAGCCGTCGGCGATCGGAATCGGACGCCCGAGGTTGACGGCGTTGACGATGTCCAGGCGCGGCCCCTTGAGCGTGTCGATCGCGGTCTGGGGCACGCCGAGCGCCTTGTAGATGCCGAGCGTCTCGGCGTCGCGCACCAGGACGGGGAAGAGGATGTCGGCGCCGAAGCGCGAGACGTCCTTCATCGGATCGGTGTGCAGGTAGAGGCCCTGGCGCTGCGTGCCGACCAGGCCGGCGTTGAACAGCGGCAGCGCGTTGCGGCCGACCTGCACGTAATTGCCCGAGCCGCGCTGGCCGGTGATGATGTTGTTCGGGTCGACGGTCTGCGTCGCCTGGCGGCTGATGCTGGTCCAGACGCGCAGCAGGGCGTCGGTCGACGTCGCCTGCAGCGTGCCGTTGTGCGGGATGCCGTTCGGGAAGAGCTCGGCGGTCGGGACCTCGAGGGCGATGGAGAAGACGTTGAAGCCGGTGAAGACGTCTTCCACGGGCGTCGAGCGCGCCCCCTTGATGCCGCCCAGGTCGGTGGCCCCGAGGTTGACCAGATCGAAGATGCCCTTCTCGTCGAGCTGATAGGGATCGTCGAACTGGCCGGCGATGATCCGGCCGCCGCCGGCGAGGGTGTGGATGAAAGTGTCGACGAAGGTCTGGTCGTACAGGCCGTTCTGCCGGCTGGAGTTGTCGCCCGAGTCGTAGCCCTTGAACGGCGCGAGGCCGTAGACCAGGCGGTCGGTCTGCGGGCCGTGATTGTTCGGCAGGACCTTGAGGTTCTCGCCGATGACCACCGGGCTGGCCTGGCCGGGGGCGACCACGCGCGTGACGGTCATCGTCTCGGTGCCGCCGGTGAGCTGCCAGAGCAGCTCGTTGCCGCCGCCCACCGCGTCCGTCGGCTTCGGCGCGGCCGAGGGGGTGAGCGTCTTTTTGAACTCGACGCGGTAGACCGCCTCGTCCTTCAGGCTCGTCCCCTTGCCGATATGGAACTCGTAGCGGTAGCCGTCGCAGGCGCGGAAGCCCTGATTGCCCTGGCCGGGCTCATGGAGCGGGTTGAAATCCATGATCAGGTACAGCTTGTCGTGCACGCCGTTCGAGACCCAGGCGAAGGTGTCGGTGTTGTCGGCGCACGGCTCGTTCAGGACGGACAGCGCCTCGCGGTGACTGGAGGCGTGCGCCTGGGGAACCATCAGGACGACTGCGAGGTAGAGCGCACCGGCGATCCGGTGCAAGAGAGAGGGTTTCATACTGGCTCCTTATCGTTGTGTGACGTTGTTGGCTTCGTGGACCAACTACGCTCACGCGATCGGAGCGGACGTACTTTTGCAGTAGAAAAATGGCTTAAATCCGGAGAGGCGCGACGCGCGTATGATCAAGGCCGTAGCCAGCTACATGGAGCGCACCGCGAGTTGTACCGGCTCGTGCCCTAGTGTCATCCTGAGCCGCGCAGACGGCGAAGGATCTCCCGGCAAATGCGAGGAGATCCTTCGCCCTCTGCGGGGCTCAGGATGACATGATCCTCCTCCTCAACGGCGCCTTCGGCATCGGCAAGACCACCGTGGCCCGTCTGCTCGTGGCGCGGTTGCCACGCGCCGTGCTGTTCGATCCGGAGCTGATCGGCATCGCCTTGCAGCGCGTGGTGCGCGTCGACGACTTTCAGGACCTGCGCGCGTGGCGCCGGTTCACGATCATCGGCCTTCGCGCAACGCGGTTGCTCCGGCCGAACATCGTCGTGCCGATGGCGTTTTCCAACGCGCGATACCTGCGCGAGATCAGCAACGGCATCCGCCGCTTCGAGCCGCGCGTGCAGCACGTCTGCCTCACCGCGCCGCTGGACGTCGTGAACGGGCGGCTGCGCGGTCGCGGCGCGGAGCCGTGGGCGTACCGGCGCGCCGCGGAGTGCTGCATCGCCCACCGGCAAAGCGCGTTCGACGTCCGCCTGCCGACGGAAGGCCGCACGGCCGAAGCCGTCGCCATGGAGGTCCTGCGGGGCCTAGAATAGTTTCGTTTCGCGGCGGAGAGGAGTCCAAGTCACCGATGCGCGATCCTCGACACTTTCAGATTGCGGCCCTCTCCGCGCTCCTCCTCTACGGCATCGCCGTCCTCCGCTTCGACCTCACCGCCGTCCGCGCGCTGCTCGTCATCACCACCGCCCTCGCCACGCAGTGGCTCTGCTCCCGCTTGACCAAACAGCGCTTCGATCCGCGCAGCGCGCTCATCTCCGCGCTCTCGCTCTGTCTCCTCCTGCGCAGCAATCACGCCGGCTGGCTTCTCGCCGCGGCGGTCATCGCCATCGCCGGCAAGTTCGTCATCCGCGTCCGCGGCAAGCACCTCTTCAATCCGACGAACGGCGCGATCGTGGCCCTGATGCTGATCACCGACCGGGTCTGGGTCTCGCCCGGCCAGTGGGGGAACGCCGCCTTCTTCGCTTTCCTCATCGCCTGCCTCGGCGCGCTGGTGGTCAACCGCGCGGAACGGGGCGACGTCACCTGGGCCTTCATCGTCTTCTGGAGCGGCCTGCTCATCGGCCGCTCGCTGTACCTCGGCGAGCCGCTGACCATCCCCATGCATCGCCTGGAGAACGGCGCGCTGCTCCTCTTCACCTTCTTCATGATCTCCGACCCGAAGACGACGCCCGACCGCCGGGCGGGGCGGGTCCTCTTCGCCGCGCTCGTGGCCTTCGGCGCGTACTACATCCAGTTCAAGCTCTTCCGGACGAACGGCCTCCTCTGGTCGCTCGCCGGCTTCTCGCTCCTCACCCCCATCCTCGACCTGCTGCTGCCCGCGAAACGCTACTCGTGGACACAACCGCAGCAGCCATCCTTTGCAGGAGGACCCGCCATGCGACTCGTACCGCCGTCCCCTCACCCCCAGCCCCTCTCCCCGCGCGGCGGGGAGAGGGTGGCCACTGCCCCGCGAGAGCCCCTCTCCCCGCGCGGCGGGGAGAGGGTGGCCGCAGGCCGGGTGAGGGGCATCGCCGCCCTGGCCCTCATCTTCTCTCTGATCTTCGCCTCGAATGCCAGCGCCTTCTGCGGCTTTTACGTTGCGAAAGGCGACGCGAAGCTGTTCAACAAGGCCTCGCAGGTCGTGCTCGTGCGCGACGGCGACCGCACGGTCATGACCATGGCCAACGACTTCAAGGGCGAGCCGAAGGAGTTCGCGGTCGTGATCCCCGTGCCGGCGGTGCTCCAGCGCGGACAGATCCGCATCGCCGACAAGGCGCTGGTCGACCGCATCGATGCCTACTCCGCGCCGCGCCTGGTCGAGTACTACGACCAGGATCCCTGCATGCGCGTGATGTACGAAAACCTGCAGATGGCACCGACGGCGTCGGCAGCGCGCAGGGACGGGGCGAAAGATGCCCGGGCGAAGAGCCTCGGCGTGACCATCGAGGCCAGCTACACCGTCGGTGAGTACGACATCCTCATCCTCTCCGCCACGCAGAGCAACGGCCTGGAAACGTGGCTGCGCGAGAACGGCTACACCATCCCGGCCGGCGCCGGCGCCGTCCTCGGCTCCTACATCAAACAGAACATGAAGTTCTTCGTGGCCAAGGTGAACCTCAAGGAGCAGTCGCGCCTCGGCTTCAACTATCTGCGCCCGATCCAGGTCGCGTACGAGTCGCCGAAGTTCATGCTCCCCATCCGCCTCGGTACGGTGAACGCGGCCGGCACGCAGGAGCTGTTCGTCTATGCCCTGACGCGAAAGGGCCGCGTGGAGACGACGAACTACCGGACGGTGAAGCTCCCCTCCGACGTCGACGTGCCGCTGTACGTGAAGGACAAGTTCGGCGACTTCTACAAGGCGCTCTTCTCGCGCCAGGTGTCGCGGCACGACATGACCGCGGTCTTCCTCGAGTACGCCTGGGACATGCGCTGGTGCGATCCCTGCGCCGCCGAGCCGCTCACGCCGACCGAGCTCTCCGGCCTCGGCGTCTTCTGGGCGAAGAAGGAAGGCGGCTCCGACGCGTTCATCACGCGGCTGCACGTCCGCTACGACCGCGCGCATTTCCCGGAGGACCTCGTCTTCCAGGAGACCGGCGACCAGCAGAGCTTCCAGGCGCGCTACGTGATGCATCACCCCTGGACGGGAAAGGGAGAGTGCGACGAGGCGAAGAGCTACCCGGCCCAGTTGCGCGACCGCAACGAGCGCGAGGCGAAGAACCTGGCCGAGCTCACCGGCTGGAAGGTGGACGACATCAGGAAGACGATGAATCTGGCAGGAGACTCGGGCGAGAAGAAGTGGTGGCAGTGGTAGGTGTGTCATTCCGAGCCGCGAAGACGGCGAGGAATCCGTACCTTCAGGCGCTGCGCAGGATCGGTACGGATCCTTCGCCGTCTTCGCGGCTCAGGATGACACCGCGCAGCCGCATCATGGCGATGATCCCCAGCAGCGGCCCCGGCGCGAGGGCGATGAAGGCGTAGCGCCAGCCGACGGCGTCGACCAGCAGCGGCATGAGGCGGATCGAGACGGTCGTGATGAGGAAGCCGATGCAGGTCTGGAGCGTCAGCGCCGTGCCGAGGTAGCGGGGGTCGCCGAACTCCGTGACGCAGGCCGAGAATTGCGCGGAGTCGGCGACCACCGTGGCCCCCCAGATCGCGGCCACGACGAGCAACGCGGCGGGCGAGCCGCCGTAGAGGAAGCCGATGACGATGCAGCAGGCGCCGCTCATCGCCATCGCGCTGCCGGCGACGACCGGACGCCCGATGCGGTCGGCGATCAGGCCCGCGACCACGCATCCCGCGGCGCCACAGCCGATGACGATGAACGACACGGTCTCGGCGAACGACGGCGGCGCGCCGCTGGCCGCCAGGCTGGCGCGGATCATCACCGGCGCCCAGGTCCACATCGCGTACAGCTCCCACATGTGTCCGAAGTAGCCGAAGTTCGCCAGCCGCACGCCGCGGTTCTCGAAGACGCGCGCGATCTGGCTGATGTCGAACGGCTGGTTGGGCAGCGCGAACGGACCGTCGCGGACGAACAGCAGGACGATGACCGCGGCGACCACCGAACCGACCGAGGCCATGCCGACGTTGATCCGCCAGTTCGGCGAGCCGACGGCGTTGATCAGGTACGGCGAGGCTTTGCCGAGCGTGAGCGCGCCGATGAGCACGCCGAGGGCGAGGCCGCGGCCGGTGCGGAACCAGGTGGCGATGATCTTCATGCCCGGCGGATAGACGCCGGCCAGGCAGACGCCGGTCACGAAGCGGAGGGCGATCGCGGATGCCGGCCCCTGCGCGCGCCAGGCGAGGAGGGCGTTCGCCGCCGCGCCGAGAAGCGCGGAGACGACGAAGAGGTGCCGCGCACGGAGGACGTCCGGGAGGTTGAGCAGCGCGCTCATCAATGTGCCGGCCACGAAGCCGAGCTGCACGGCGAGGGTGAGCCAGGCCGCGGTGGCCGCGTCGAGGCGCCATTCGGCTACGAGTTGCGGGGCGACGGCGGAGACGCCGAACCAGAGGGCCATCGAGAGGAGCTCGGCCGCCGCGGTTGCCAGGAGTGCACGGGTTCGTGACATGCTGAAGAATGATGAAGGATGAATGATGAATGATGAACGGAGGCCGCGTCCGGACGGCTTCATCGTTCATCATTCATCATTCATCCTTCATCATTCACACATGCTCTCCCTCCTCCTCGCCACCTGGCTCTCCCTCGCTCCCCTCCATGAAGCGCGGCAGGAGGTCGCCGTCGCCACGGCTGCCGGCCGCGTTTACGTCTTCGGCGGCATCGCCGGCAACACCGTCCTGGCCTCGGTCGAGGAGTACGACCCGGCCACCGACCGCTGGCGCTTCGTGGCCCCCATCCCCGAGCCGCTGCATCACACCGCGGCGGCAGTGGTCGACGACCGCTACATCTACCTCATCGGCGGCTACCGCACGCTCGCCTTCGACGCCACCGACTCGGTCTACCGCTACGACGCGCTGGCCGATCAATGGACGCGCGTCGCGTCGCTGCCCAGCCCCCGCGGCGCGCTCGCGGCGGCGACGATCGGCGGCGTGGTGTACGCCGTCGGCGGCCTCCCTGGCCCTTCCGAGCTGACCGGCTTCGACGGCGAGCGCTGGACGACCCTCGCTCCTCTGCCCACACCCCGCGAGCATCTCGCGGCGGCCGCGGTCAACGGCAAGCTCTACGTGATCTCCGGCCGTTTCGGCGGCAGCAACCGGGCGGCGGTCGAGGTGTACAACCCGAACACGAACACGTGGTCATCGCGCGCGCCGATCCCGACGGCGCGCAGCGGCATCGCGGCCGCGGCCTTCGGCGACCGGATCTACGTCTTCGGCGGCGAGGGGAACCCCGCCGCGCCGAGCGGCGTCTTTCCGCAGGTGGAGTCGTATGACATCTGGGCCGATTCCTGGCGCGCGGAGCCGCTGATGCCGACGCCGCGGCACGGCATCGGCGCGGCGGCGGTCGGCGGCGCGATCTACGTCCCGGCCGGCGCCGCCGTGGCCGGCTTCGGCATCACCGACACGAACGAGGCGCTGCTCATCGCGTCGCCGTTCCGGCGGCGGGCGCTGAAGTAGTCCGGTCCAGCGTCACGCCGTACTTTTTCGCCAGGTAGTCCTCGATGCCCGTCCGCTCAGCGTCCGTCAGCGCGCGGGAGTAGACGAGGAGCTCCGCGACGTCCCCCGCCCACGGCTCGGCGTACACGGTGCCGCTGCCGCCGATGTAGAGATGGGGCAGCCCCTTCTCGTTCGAGACCTCGTGGTCGTCGAGAATCTTCTTGCCGTTCACCCAGCCGTTGAACGCCTTCCCGCCCCAGGCGTCGGCGGTCAGGTAGGTCTGGTTCGCCGCCAGCGGGAAGTAGCCGACCACGCCCGCGCCGCCGCCGAAGATCGCGTAGCCCTTCCCCTCCCCCGCCCGGTCGTCGAGGCCGGCCGCGCGGTCGTAGCCGCCGTCGTCCTGCCCGTACAGCTTGCGCAGCGGCGACGACTCCGCCACGCGGCTGTTGAAGACCGCGATGACCGTCGCATCGGGGACGACCGTCGGATCGATGTTGAAGTTCGTCTCCAGCATGTCGTCGTCGCCGTCGAAGCGGACCGCCGCGTGACCGTTGATGGCATTGGGATAGAGGCGCGGCTGCCGTCCCGCCTCGGTCTGCGTGGCCTGCATGTTGTTCGGCGACTTCCACATCGTCACCGCGTTTTCGGCGCCGGTCGTGACCAGCGCGTCGGCGCGCAGCCAGAGCGCCAGGCCGCTCGTCGGCACCTCCGCCCCCGAGACGCTGATGACGCCCGGCGTGACGACGTCCATGGCCGGCGTCGATGCGGTCGCGGGCGGGGTGGTCTCGGTCGGCTCGACGTCGGCGGCCGTCTCGGTTTTCCGTCCGCAGGCCGCGAGCAAGAACATCAGTGCAACGATCAGCAGTCTCTTCATGAGACGGATGCTATCGCAGTCTCCGCGACCCGCCGCCCATCCGCCCGCACCTCCAGCGTCAGCTCCTCCCCCGTCACCCGGCCGGCGATCTCGATCGGGCCGCCGCGCGCGACGGCGTCGTCGACGAGCGGCTGGAGGAACATCGGCGGCACGGCGACGCCGAGGAGCTCGTCATCGAGCTCGACCCGGAGCGGCACGCCCTGCAATCCGAGGTAGCGATCGACGAACTCCAGCTCCTCGGCCAGGGTGACGGAGGAGCGCTCGCGGAAATCGAGGTTGCGCCTGAGCAGCCCGCTGAGGCCGACCAGCATCCGGTCCGCCGCCGCCGGGTCGGTGCGCACCAGGCCTGCGATGGCGCGCAGCGTGGCGAAGAGGAACTGCGGCTGGAGCTTCATCCGCAATTGCTCGACCTCTTCCTTGGCCAGCCGCGCCTCCAGCTCCAGCGACCGCCGCTCCCGCTCCGTCTCCTCGCGATAGACGAGCAGGAGGTTCGTCAGGCCGATGATCACCGCCGCGTAGAACATGTTGCGATGGAAGCGGATGTGGAGGGAGAGCACGGCGAACGGCCAGGTCGGCTGCTGCCCCTCGAACAACTTTAGCAAGGCGCTGCCGACCACGGTGCGCACGAAGGAGATGATCGGCACGGCGGCCACGATGATCAGGACGTTGCGTGCGTTGCGCAGCGGGAAGCGCTCGGCCACCGCAATCACGATCGGCGCGAACATGGCCCAGATCACGCTGTAGGTGAACTGGTAGAGCAGCACCTCGTCCCACAACATCGACTCTTCATACTTCAGCACGAGCGCGCGGCTGTAGAACTCGATGGTGGAGAAGAACGCGGCCACGATCGCGATCCCCAGCAGCGTGCCGGTGACCCAGAGCAGCTCGATGAAGCGCCGCTGTTTCATGAGGCGAGGGGAAAGAGGGTGACGGCGGTGCGGTGGAAGGGGATGCGCACGTCGACCACGAACTCGCCCCCCTCGCGCCGGAAGGCGAGCGACTGCCGCGCGCCGTAGAGGAACTCCAGACGGGCCTTGGTGTTCGGCACGCCGATGCTGTCGCCGCGGAAGAGCGCTGTTTCGTCGCTGCCCGGTCCGTCGTCTCGTACCTGCAGCCGCAGGTCATCACCGTCGCGGAACACGCGCACCGTGACCCCGCCCCCATCGGCCCGCGGCGCGACGCCGTGCACGATGGCGTTCTCGACCAGCGGCTGGAGCAAGAGAGGCGGAATCAGCGCCTCCATCGCGTCGCGCTCGGCCTCGACGCGCGCCCGCAACCGGCCGCCGAACCGCATCCGCTGCACGTCGAGGTACCGCTCGATGAAGTCGAGGTCCTCCGCGACGCTCACCTCCAGCCGGTCGCCCGACTCGAGCGACCTGCGCAGGAGATCCGAGAGCGTGGCCAGCGTCCGCTCCGCGGCGTCGGGATCGGTATGCACCAGCGCGGCGATGGCGTTCAGCGTGTTGAACAGAAAGTGCGGCTGGAGGTCGGCGCGCAGCCGGCGCAAATGCGCCTTGGCCAAGTCGGCCTCGCTGTGCGCCTCCCGCCGCCGCCTCTCCTCCGCTTCTCTTTGCAAGCGCACGAAATGCGCAATGCCGATGATCATGGCAAAGAACAAAAAGTGCGGATGCAGCAGCAGCAGAAACCCATGCCGCAGCTCCTGCGCCGTATGCAGCTCGCCATGCAGCAGGAGCGGCAGCGAGAGATCGATCGCCGCCCTCCCCGCCGCAAACGCGAGCCCGATGCCGACGAGGATCCCGAGATTGCGCAGCCGCCGCGGCTGCGACAACGGAAACCGCTCCGCGATGCGCAGCACCACCGGCGTCAACACCATCCAGATGGCCATGACGACGATGAGATCCGACAACCGCTGCGGCACATCCACCGCCGGCGCGGTGAGGATGAGATGGTGCTGCGTGGCGAGGAAGACCCCCGCCACCGCCCACCCGGCGACGATCAGGACGGCGCGCTTGATGGGGGTGGGCATGGGGGGATGATACGCGGGAGGGGTGGGCGGGCGTGTGGCGGTTACGTGTCGCCACTCGTTCTCGACGTCTCGTCTCTTATGAGCTCCAGTTCAGCGACGGCTTCCAGATCTTTGGCGCGACCTGCCGCGCGCTTGGCGACGATCAAGGCATCGATGGTGATGCAGCGGTAGTCGGACCCGAACAGCGAAACGCGCTCGGACACTGCCAGAACTGCGTCGTAATTCCCGATCCCCGTCGATGTCGGAGGTAAGCCGTGCCGACCCATGAACCGTGGCCGCGACCCCTCCGACGACGACGAACGACGCCTCCGCTGAACGGAGAGCAACCAGAATGCGCTCGAAGTCGTTCATCGGTTGCCGCGGCGGCGGAGATCCTTGCCGGCTTTGCGCAGTTCCTCGGCGAAAGCCTGCAGCTGTTGAAGTGCCCGAAGCCGCTCCTCCGGCGAACGGCGCAAGTTTTCCCGGATCAAGGTTCTGTCGATGCCGGCTTTGTAAGCATCGACGACCGGATCCGCCGTGCCGCTCATCGGTTCCTTCGCCGCCATGGTGTGATTCTACGCGACGCGACGAGGTGATCGCCTTACGGCAACCCCCACCCCGCCCGCACCCGCTCGTACTCCGCGGCCGGCAGTTGCACGAGCCGCGGGTGGGCGGCGGGGTCGAGCCAGGCGAGTAGGCGGGCCAGGTCCCCCTCGGGCATGGCGGTGCAGCCGGCGGTGCCGTGGGCGGGGCCGGTCCAGATGTGGAGGAAGATGCAGGAGCCTTTGCCGGGCTGGCCCTTCGGGTTGTGGCCGATGACGGCGCCGAGGCGGTATTGGTCGATCTGGCGCATCTTTTCAGAGCTGGTCCAGTCGGCGTCGGCGTCGCGCTCGACGATGGCGTTGTAGAAGCGCGACCGGACGTCGTCGACGCATTCGGTGGTGGGGAGGAGGGGGCGGTAGGGCAGGCGCACGTCGGCGGTCGACGCGAAGCCGAAGGCGGGGCCGATGGGGAAGCGGCCGGAGGGAGCGCGGCCGTCGCCTTCCTTCTTCTCGCCGATCGGAGCGAGGCCGCGGCGGCCGACCACTACCGGCACCCCATCGCCCACTTGGCGCCACGACTGGCCGGAGCGCTCGTACATGCGCAGGGTGCCGTCCACGGCGGCCCAGTCGGGCGTCGTCACCACCACCAGTTGGCGCGGAGAGGCGCACGCGGCGAGAAAGAACAGGGCGAGGAAAGCGCGGCGCATGGTGAGGCGGAGTCTACAATCAGCGGCGGATGCGTCGTCTTGCGCTGTTGCTCCTCATCGCACTCCCGGCGCTGGCGCGGGACGCGGCGGAGTACCGGGCGTTCTGGGTCGACACCTTCAACTCGCCATTCGCCGGGCGGGCGGACGTCGCGCGCATCGTCGACGCGGCGCTGGCCTCGAACGCCAACGCCGTCTTCGTCCAGGTGCGGCGTCGGGGCGATGCCTGGTATCTCGACGCGAAGGAGCCCTTGCCCGAGATCGAAGGCTTCGGGGAGCCCGACAGCAGCGGCAGGCCGACGTACGACCCGCTGCGGGAGCTCATCGCCGAGGCGCACGAGCATCGCGTGGAAGTGCACGCGTTCGTCATCGTCGGCGCGATCTGGCGCGGAGACAGGCCGCCGCGCGATCCGGAGCACGTCTTCCTCAAGCACGTCTGGAATCCGGCGACCAACGAGCCGTACGACGATGACCGGCAGTGGGCCACCGCCACGAACGCCGCGACCCGCAGGTTCAACAACGACTGGTACCTCGACCTCGGGCATCCCGACGCCGCCGCGTACACCGTCGAGGTGCTGCGGCATCTCGTCGAGAGGTACGAGCTGGACGGCATCCACCTCGACCGCATCCGCTATCCGGAGTCGCCCGGGGCGAACGTCGGCTACAACGCGGTCAGCCTGCGGCGCTTCCACGCGCGATACGGCGGGAGCGGGAAGCCGAAGCCGAACGACCGGCAGTGGAGCCAGTGGCGGCGCGACCAGGTCACGGC
>DATEOX010000154.1:0-5941 GCA_035273585.1 Thermoanaerobaculia bacterium | reverse complement strand
CAGACTTACTGTGCTAGTTGTCTAGTACACAGAAACAGAGGAGCAATGTTCGACATCAACCCTTCCGACGCCTCTCCCATCTGGAAACAGATCGAGGACGGCATGCGGCGCATGATCTCCCTCGGCACTTTGCGGCCGGGGGAGTCCGTCCCGTCCGTCCGCGACATGGCCAAGTCCCTCCGCGTCAATCCCAACACCGTCGCCCGCGCCTACCAGCGCCTGACCGACCTTGGCGTCTTCGCCGTCCGCCGCGGCGAGGGGACGTACGTCGCCGACGAGCCGACCAGGCCGAAGCGCAGCGAGAACGTGGCGAAGCTGCGCGCGGCGGCGGGCGTCTATGCCGGCGCGGCGCTCGCCGTCGGCGCGACCCTCGAGGAAGCGACCGAGGAGCTGGAGAACAACTACGACAGGCTCGTGACCGAGCACAGGAGAACCGTATGACCACCGCAGAGACCGCGATCCGGATCTCGGACCTGACCGTCCGTTACGGACGCAAGACCGCGGTCGAGAACGCCACGCTGACCGTTGACCGGGGCAGCGTCTACGCGCTCCTCGGCCGCAACGGCGCGGGCAAGTCGTCCCTCGTCCGCTGCCTCGTGGGGCAGCAGAAGCCGACCGCCGGCCGCATCGAGCTGTTCGGCGAGGACGTCTGGAAGCGCCGCGCCGCGCTGATGGAGCGCGTCGGCGTGGTGAGCGAAGAGGCGGACGCGCCGCCGGAGATGCGCGTGGCCGAGCTGGCGCGCTTCGGGGCGAGCCTCTACAGCCGCTGGGACCAACCGGCCGTCGACGATCGCCTGCGCCGCTTCGGCATCCCGTCGAAAGCAAAGTACGGCGACCTGTCGAAAGGGCAGAAGAAGCAGGTCTCGCTCGCCCTCGCGCTCGCGCCGTCCCCCGACCTCGTCATCCTCGACGACCCGACGCTCGGTCTCGACGTCGTGGCGCGCAAGGCGCTGTTCGAGGAAGTGATCGCCGAGCTGGCCGACCGCGGCATCACCGTCCTCCTCACCACCCACGACCTGGCCGGCGTGGAGACCATCGCCGACCGGGTGGCCATCCTGCGCGACGGGCGCCTCGTGCTCGACGAGGAGATGGAGGCGCTCAAGTCGCGCTTCCGGCGCGTCCGCTTCGCCAGCCAGCCGGTGGCCTTCGGCGGCGGCAACCTGCAGACGGCGGCCGTCCGGGCCTGGGGCGCCGGCACCGAGGCGGTCGTCTCGAACTATGACGAGCTGGCGTTCGAGCGCTTCCGCAGCGCGTCGAACATCGCCGCGGCGGAAATCGCGCCGCTCTCGCTCGAAGAGATCTTCATCGCCGTGACCGGAGAAGGAGCGCAGTCATGAGCAAGGCACTGGTGATCGCCCGGCGGGAAATCGCCGAAAAGAAATTCGTCTTCCTCACCGCCGTGGCGGCGGCCATCCTGCCCTTCCTGGCCACCCTCCTGCCGCTGGCGCGCAACTGGTCGCGGCAGGGGATGGTGGCGATGACGGGCTCGATCCTGGCCACCGGTCTGGCCCTCGGGCTGGCGGTGGTGGGCGGGGCCTCGATGATCGGCCGCGAGCTGGCCGAGCGCCGTCTCTCCTTCTACTTCGCCCGGCCGGTCGGCGCCGCGTCGATCTGGTTCGGCAAGCTCGCCGCGTCCGTGTTCATCGTCCTCGCCGCGCCGGCCATCGTCCTCGTGCCGGCGCTGCTCTTCGCCGGCGACCAGTGGCGCACGTTCGGCGGCGGCCAGTGGTCGGCGCTCGGTGCGCTCGCCCTCGGCTCGGTGCTGCTGCTCTGCATCTCGCACATGGTCAGCACCTTCGTCCGCTCCCGCTCGATGCTCGTGGTCATCGACTTCGTCCTCGCCGTCGCGGCGGGATTCGCCATCCCGATGATGATCCGCCCGCTGTGGAACGGCATGGCCGTGAACACCGTGACCTGGATTGCGGCGGGGCTGGCCGCCGCGTTCGTGCTGGCCGTGATCATCGGCGGCGCCTGGCAGGTCGCGGACGGGCGCACGGACCGGAAGCGCAGCCACGCCGCGCTCTCCCGCGCCTTCTGGCTCGTGATGGGCATAGCGCTGTTGTGCAGCGCCGCATACGTTGCGTGGGTCGTCTCGCCCAAGCCCTCCGACATCCTCAGGCAGTTGGACGTCCAGTCGGCCAAGGAGGGCAACTGGATCTTCCTCAGCGGCCAGGCGCCGCACCGGAGCGACTTCGTGGCCGGCTTCGCCTACGACATGAGCAGCGGCCGCTACGTGCGCGTGAACGGGCCGTCGCTCGTCTTCCACAGCGGGACGTTCAGCCGCGACGGAAAGACCGCGCTCATCCGGGAGCAGTTGCCCAACACCCGCCCGACGCAGACGAGCGTGCTGCTCATCCCCCTCGAAGGCGACGGGAAGCCGATCGATACCGGCCTGACCGCCGACTGGCGGGCCCCGATCGTCCTCAGCGACGACGGACGCCGCATCGCCTACCGGGACGTCACCGGCATCCTCACCGTCTACGATGTGCCGTCGAAGCGCAGCCTGGTCTCGGTGCGCTTCGCCGGCTGGCCGCAGATGTTCTTCGTCTCGCCGGACGTGCTGCGCCTCTACAGCGTCGGCGACAGCGCGGCGCATGAGCAGCGCCTGAAGATCGAGGAGCTGGACGTGAGGACAAAGGCCATCCTGCAGACGGGCGAGCTCCGGACGCAGGGCGACGGCGTCTTGTTCTCGGTGAGCCCGGACGGCTCGAAGCTGCTCCTCCGCTCGTTCGCCAAGGGCGGCAACGGCACTGAGCCGGCGATCGTGGCCGACGCGCGGACCGGCCAGCGGATCACCACCGTGGTGCAAGAGGAGGGGAGCCGCGTCTCGGGCGCCGCGCTCCTCGCCGACGGCACCCTCTTCGTGCCCGTCGTCCGCAACGGCCAGGTCACCGCGCGCTTCCTCGGCGACGGCGGGACCGTGTTGCGCGAAGTGCCGCTCGGGCGCGGCGAGCGGGCCTACGTCGCCGCGGAGCTGACCGGCAACCGGCTGATCGTCAGCATCGCGCCGGCCACCCCGGCGGAAGGCGCGCCGAAGACCTATCTCCTCGATGCGGCCGGCGGCCGGATCATCCGCACTCTGGACAGCCTCGGTCTATTCGGCGACGACCCCGGCTCCGATCCGCGCCGCGGCGCGCCTCAGGCGCAGCCGCTGCTGGCGGCGATGACCAGGACAGAGGTGCTGTCCTGGAACCCGCTCACGGGCGAGAAGAAGCACATCGCCGGCCGGTACCAGGACAAGGAATCGAGGAAGGATCTGCTGGACCGCTTGATGCGTTAGAACTGCTGCAGCACCCTCAGGTCATTTTCGAACAGCGTCCGGATGTTCGGGATGTCGAACTTGAGCATGGCCACGCGGTCGATGCCTAAGCCGAAGGCAAAGCCGCTCCACTGCTCGGGGTCGATGCCGACGTTGCGCAGGACCTGAGGGTGCACCATCCCGCAGCCGAGGATCTCCATCCAGCCGGTCTGCGAACAGGTGCCGCAGCCCTTCCCCTTGCAGAAGATGCACGACATGTCCACCTCGGCCGACGGCTCGGTGAAGGGGAAGAAGCTCGGACGCATGCGCATCTGCGCTTCGCTGCCGAAGAGGCGGCGCACGGTGTGCTCCAGCGTCGCGCGCAGGTGTCCGATGTGGATGCCTTTGTCGACGAGCAGCCCCTCGGCCTGATGGAACATCGGCGAGCGGCGCATGGTGATCTCGTCCCGGCGGTAGACGCGCCCCGCGGAGAGCACCTTCACCGGCGGCTTCCAGCGCTCCATGGAGCGGATCTGCACGTTCGAGGTGTGGGTGCGGAGCAGGAGCTTGTCCACATCGACGAAGAACGTGTCCTGCGTGTCGCGCGCCGGGTGGTCGGGCGTGAAGTTCAGCGCCTCGAAGTTGTACCAGTCGCTCTCCACTTCCAGGCCGGGGTCGATCGTGTAGCCCATCTCCCGGTAGATCTGTTCCAACTCGCGGCGGACGATGGTGATGGGATGCAGGTGGCCGAGGCGGGGGAGGCGGGAGGGGAGGGTGACGTCGATGACCTCGCGGTTCTCGCGCTCCCGTTCCTCGCGCGCGGACACCGGGCCGAGCTTCTCGTTGAGGGCGGTCTGGGCCGGGTTCCGGAAATCGTTGATCTGCTGGCCGAAAGCGGCGCGCTGTTCGGGAGGAAGAGCTTTCAGCTCCTTGAACAGCTCCTTGTCCTTCCCCTTCGGTCCGAACCAGCGGGAGTGCAGCTCCTGCAGCTCGCGCGTGGTGTTGGCCGCATCGAGCTCACGGTAGAAGGCAGCTTTCAGGTCTTCGAGCATGAAAAAACGCGGGCCATTCTAGCGTCATCCTGAGCCGCGAAGACGGCGAAGGATCTCCCGGCACGAGCGCTATGCGCCCGCATCAGGAGATCCTTCACAGTCTTCGCTGTTCAGGATGACAGGCTTGAAGGATCTCCCGGCACGAGCGCTGTGCGCCCGCATCAGGAGATCCTTCAGAGTCTTCGCTGTTCAGGATGACAGGTTGGTCGCCGGCGCTTACTTGGCGTCGAGTGCACCGCGGGCGCTGGTGACGAGCGCCGTAAAGGCGGCGGCATCGTGGACGGCGATGTCGGCCAGCACCTTGCGGTCGAGATCGTTGCCCGCGGCCTTGAGGCCGGCGATGAGCTGCGAGTACGACATCCCGTTCTGGCGCGCGGCGGCGTTGATGCGCGCGATCCAGAGCTTGCGGAACTCGCCCTTGCGATCCTTACGGCCGGTGAAGGCGAAGTTCAGGCTCTTCTCGACGGCCTGCTTCGCGATGCGGTGGCCGCGCGACTTCATCCCGTAGTAGCCCTTGGCCAGCTTCAGGATCTTTGCGCGGCGGTTCTTTCTCTTCGGTCCCCGTTTGACTCTCGGCATGTTCTCTCCTCGTTTGTTTTCTTTCGAGCGGCCGGGTCAGGAGGGGGTGGTGTAACCCGGGCGCGCTCCGTGTTTCGAAGACCTCAGAGGTACGGAATCATCCGCTCGACGGTCTTCTTGTTCGCCTTCGAGACTTCCGTCTCCGAGGCGAGCGCGGCTTTGCGGCCGGGCGACTTCTTGGTCAGGATGTGGGAGTGGAAGGCGTGATTGCGCTGAATCTTGCCTGTTCCAGTCTTCTTGAACCGCTTGGCGGCGCCGCGGTGCGTCTTCATTTTCGGCATGGCTCGGCTCCTAACGGGGTGTGATTTCAGTATATTCCGAGGAAAACCGTTGTCGGTTGTCAGTTATCGGTTGTCGGCGGATCTACTGACAACCGATAACCGATAACGCCGTTCGTCATTTGTTCGGCGCGATGATGATCGACATCCGGTTCCCCTGCACGTCCGGGTTGGGGTTCTCCGAGGCGCCGATCTCTTTGATCTCCGTCAGCAGGCGGTCGAGCACGGCCCGGCCGAGCTCCATGTGGGTCATCTCCCGGCCGCGGAAGCGGATGATGGCTTTGACCTTGTCCCCATGCTGGAGGAAGCGGACGATGTTGTTCTTCTTGAAGTCGAAGTCGTGCTCGTCGATGCGGGGGCGGAACTGCACCTCCTTGACGATGATCACCTTCTGCTTCTTCTTGGCCTCGCTCTGTTTCTTCTTCTGTTGGAAGACGTACTTGCCGTAGTCCATGATCTTGCACACCGGCGGTGCCGCCGACGGCGAGATCTCCACGAGATCGAGGTCCTTCTCGCGGGCCATGTCCTGAGCCTGTTGCAGCGGCACGATGCCTACCTGCTTGCCCTCGTGGTCGATCAATCGGACCTCGGGGACACCGCGGATCATGTCGTTGATTCTGGATTCTGGTTCTGCAGGTTTGCGATCGAAGCGGCCGTAACGGCGTGGCGGGTAAATACCTAGATCCTCCTCATTTGCGTGGGTTTCGGGGCAATCTACGAAGAATGCCCTACAAAGTCAACGAGCGTGCACCGATCAAAGCCTTTGCCTGCCCGATCAATTCCTCGACCCCCAC
>DATEOX010000153.1:0-5883 GCA_035273585.1 Thermoanaerobaculia bacterium | reverse complement strand
TTCTTCAATGGTGATGAGCCGCCCGTTCAGAACGACTCGACTATAGGACAGAACGGGTTGGCAGCCGGCATCGGCCGGATCGCATAGATCCCAGATGAACTCGAAGGAAGATGATGTGCCCGGCTGCGCCGGGTTGGCCAGAAGCGTCCTCACCACCTCTTTTCCTCCGCGGCGGATACGGCATTCGACGCGATCCACCCGCTCGGTTCCAATCGCGCGCACCTCACCGCGATAGACGGCACGCTGCGCGGGATCGCCGACAAAACGAACGGGAACCGGCGGCATAATCTCGACCTGTCGGCGCACCGGAGCAATCATTGCGGCCATCCGACGGGTCTCGAGCTCCTTGAGGATCCCGATCACCTGATTCACGTTCAGCAGCTCTGCGATCCTCCAGTGCCCATGTTCCTTGACCAGTTTCAGGTCGAGCCGTACGGCTTGTTTTTCCGCATTCGTCAGCTCGACGCTCTCGAAGCCGACGGCCTGTCCGGTCTCCATCTTCCTGACGCTATGCCGCCCCGGCGCCGCTGCCTCCCTGAGGAACTGCGCGAGCGCGTCGAAACGAGGATACGTACGGTCCATCTCGCCAGTATCGATCCAGTACCGGAGCCGGCGGGCAAGGGCCCGGGTGACGCGCTCGCGCTCACCATCGTCCGACGTGCCTTGCCCAAGGTGCTGATCGTAGTAGCTGGCGACCAAGCGCTCGACATCCACGGCCTTGCTGAAGTCGAGCGCATCGTTCCGATGAATCGCGGTCACCGCATCTTCGAATGGCCGCTCCGGTCGACTGAGCTGGTACAGCCGGTATGCGCCGTACCCGTTCAGACCGACGACTGCTGCGCCGACCAGAATCGTGACGGAGTACCTCTTCAGGAACGAGAGCATGGTGGCAAGGAGGTGTTTCATCGAAAAGAGACGGGCGTTACGGTGAAAACTCCCCCTCGTGCACGCCCGGCTCCGCGGTGACCACGAGCTTCGTCTCCGCCTTGTAGTCGCCGTACTTGAGCTTCACCGTGTACGTCCCGGCGGGGACGTACTGCGGTTGCTCCTCCTCGCCGCGCGACTCGCTGATCACTTCCAGCGGGTCCCCGCGCAGGTCCCACACGGCGCGATTGAGGCCGCCCCGGTTGCCGGCGTCCAGCTCGCGCACCTTGTTCCCCTTCGCATCCTCGATGGTGATGGACACATCCTCGGACGGGTTCCCTTTCAGCCAGTAATTGATGTACGCGCCGGAGGGCGGGTTCTTCGCCTTGAAGATGTGCGCGCCCCACAGGCCGCCGATGGGGTTCTCGTAGTACTCGACCGCCGGGCGGGGATCGAAGAGCGCCGCCGGCTGGGCCATCTTCTCCGGCGTGAGCTGCTCGAGGCCGGAGATGTCATCGATGACCCAGATGCTCCGGCCGTGCGTGCCGATGATGAGGTCGTGCTCGCGGGGATGGATCTGGATGTCGTCGACGGCGACGGTGGGCAGGTTGCCCTTGATCGACTGCCAGTGCGCGCCGCGGTCGAGCGTCATGAAGACATCGAACTCCGTGCCGGCGAAGAGGAGGTTCGGATTCACCGGATCCTCGCGAAAGCCTTTGATCGGATGGTGCGCGGGGATGCCGTTCGTGATGGCGCGGAAGGTGCGGCCGTCGTCGTCCGTCACGAAGAGATAGGGATGAAAGTCGTCGCTGCGGTGGCCGTCGATGGCCACGTAACCGCGCGCCGCATCATGGTTCGAGGCCTGGACGCGTGAGACCCAGAGGCCGCGTGGCGCGCCGGCGATGTTGTCCGTGACGTTCGTCCACGACTTGCCGCCGTCGCGCGTGACCTGCACGTTGCCGTCGTCGGTGCCGGCCCAGAGCGTGTTGCGATCCTTCGGCGACTCGGAGAGGGCGACGACCGTCCCGTAGTTCTCGGCCGAGGAGCCGGCGGTCAGGATGCGGTTCACGTCGCGCGCGGTGAGGTCGGGAGAGATCGCCTCCCAGTTGTCGCCGCGGTTCGTCAGGCGGAAGACCATGTTCCCGCCGAGGTAGAGCGTCTTCGGGTCGTGGTGGGAGATGACGAACGGCGTGTTCCAGTTGAAGCGGAACTCCGGCGTCCCTTCCTTCGGCCGCGGCTTGATGTCCCGCTGCTTGCCGGACGCGCGGTCGATGCGGACGATGTTGCCGCCCTGGTACTCGGCATAGATGATGTTCGCGTTCGTCGGATCGATCGCCGACCAGAAGCCGTCGCCGCCGTTGACGAAGTCCCAGTCGGCGTTCCAGATGCCGACCGCCTTCTTCTTGTCGTCCTCGTCGTCCGCCGTCGATCGCCGCGTGCGCGAGGGGCCGCACCAGGTGCCGTTGTCCTGCAGGCCGCCGCAGATGGTGTACGGCGTGTCCATCCCGTAGCTGACGTTGTAGAACTCGCCCAACGCCACGTTGTTCTGAAAGTCCCAGGTCTTCGTCTTGTCGTAGGAGAAGTAGATGCCGCCGTCGGTCCCCATCAGCACGTGATTCGGGTTCGCCGGATCGATCCAGAGCGCGTGGCAGTCGCCGTGGATGTCGCGCGCGCCGGTGTTGAGGAACGTCTTGCCGCCGTCGTCCGAGACCGCCGTGCCGAAGCCGAGGACGTAGACGCGCTGGTCGTTCGTCGGGTCGACGCGGACCTTGCCGAAGTAGAAGCCGCGCGGCGTGAGGTTGCTCACCCGCTTCCAGTGCGCGCCGGCGTCGTCGGTGCGGAAGACGCCGCCGCTGCGGCTGCGGATCGTCCCGAGATCGACGGTTCCGCCGATGTCCGACTCGACCACGGCGTAGAGCACCTTCGGGTTCTTGCGGTAGATGTCGAGCCCGATCCGTCCCGTCTCCGCCGGCAGCCCCTCGGTCAGCTTCTTCCAGGTCTTGCCCGCATCGACCGACTTGTAGATGCCGGAGGTGGCGCCCCCGTTGGTGAAACCCCATGGGTAGCGGCGGCGGGCCCACATCGCGGCGTAGACGGTCTTCGGATCGGACGGATCGACGATGACGTCGATGGCCCCCGTCTGGGCGTCGATGGCCAGCGCCTGCTGCCACGTCTTGCCGCCGTCGCTGGTCTTGTAGACGCCGCGCTCGGGGTTCGTCCCCCACAGGTGCCCGAGGACCGCGGCGTAGGCGACGTCGTCGTTCTTCGGGTCGAGGGCGATCTTCGGGACGTCGTGCGACTCGGGGAGGCCGGTGTTCTTCCACGAGTCGCCGCCGTCGGTAGACTTGTAGACACCGTTGCCCCACGAGGAGCTGTTGCGCGAGTTCCCCTCGCCGGTGCCGACCCAGACGATCTTCGGGTTGTTCTGCGAGACGGCGACTGAGCCGGTCGACGCGACGGCTTCCTTGTCGAAGACCGGCTCCCACGTCGTGCCGTTGTTCGTCGTGCGCAGGACGCCGCCCGTGCCGACGGCGACGAAGATGGTGTACGGGTCTTTCTCCACGACGGCAAAGTCGGCGATGCGCCCGCCCATGTTCGCCGGGCCGATGGAGCGCCAGCGAAGCGGCTTCGTGTCCAAAGCCGGCGCGGCCGCGGCATCGGGCGCCGCGGGAGTCGTCTTCGTGGCGGTCGTCGGACCGCCTTCCGCCGGATCGCGGGGCGGCTGCTGCGGCTGCTGGGCGGTGAGGGCGGTGGCGATCAGGAGCAGCGCGGCGAAGAGGGAACGGGGCATCAGGCAGTCACCTCCGGGGGCGGATTCTACTAGCGGCGGGCACGGCCGGCCTTACCTCCAGCTAGCGTCGCAGTTCGTGCAGCGATACGGCTCCATCACGGCCAGGGCGATGCCCAGCGCGGCGACGAAGTAGAAGCCGCCGAGGCCGACCAGGCCGTTGCTGGCGGCATCGAGGACGAGCATGCCGATGAGGGCGAACAGAAAGATGCGCAGCTTGGGGAGGTGGCGGACGTGGCGCGCGCCGCATTCGGGGCACCAGGTGCGCTCGACCGGCGGCGCGTCGGCGCGGGGCCAGACGCGCTCCGCGTACGCCACGCCGTACAGCTCGTTGATCACCACGTCGGCGTCGTCGACGTCTTCCGGCGCGACGCGGAGCTCGAAGCGGCTCGGCTCCGGCTCGCGGTCGGGGGCGAGCTCCGTCTCGATGCCCCGCCGCTCGAGCGCGGCGCGGGCGGCGTCCGCTTCCTCCTGCCCCTCGAACGTCGCCACGAGCTCCAGCCGCGCCACCTTCGCATTGTCGCACGCGTAGAATCGGCCTCATGCGCAGAAGCCTGCCGTTGCTGCTGACCCTTCTCTGTGCCGCGCCGCTCCTCGGCAAGTCGCTTTCCTGGAGATTGCTCGACGTCACCGCGCGCCTCGAGGCGGACGGCCGCCTGCGGGTGCGCGAGCGGCAGGCAATCGTCTTCGACGGCGACTGGAACGGCGGCGAGCGCATCTTCAACATCCGCCGCGGCGCCTCCATCGAGCTCCTGGGCATGAAGCGGGAAGGCGTCCCGATGCACGAGGGCGACCTCGAGCAGGTCGACAACTACTCGCTGCTCGACGGCTACAAGCTCCGCTGGCGCAGCCGCCTGCCGAGCGACCCGCCATTCGAGAAACGCGAGATCGTCTACGACATCGACTACCTGATGAGCGGCATCCTTCAGGACCGGGGCGACGGCTCGTACATCCTCGACCACGACTTCGCCTTCCCCAATCGCGAGAGCGCCATCCAGAAGTTCTCGCTGCAGCTCGACTTCGATCCCGCCTGGCGCGATGTCTCCCAGGTCGTGCTCACCCGGGGAGTGCTCGCGCCCGGCGAGTCGGTGATCGTGCGCCGGCAGATGCGCTACGCCGGCAGCGGGACGCCCTCCGCGCGGCCGCCGCAACTGTCGCGCACCGCGGGAGGCCTAATCGCCGCGGCGATCATCACCGCCCTCGCCTTCGTCTTCTTCCTCTGGTACCAGGGCGAGCAGCGCATTGGCCGCTTCGAGCCCCTCACCCCCGCCTCGCAGATCGACGACAAATGGCTTCGCGAGCACGTCCTCGTCCTCAAGCCGGAGGTGGCCGGGGCGGCGTGGGACGACTCGGTCGGCGCGCCGGAGGTCGCCGCCGTCCTGGCCCGGATGGCGCAGGAGAAGAAGATCGCCACGCGCGCGGAGCGGAAGGTGCTGCACATGACCCTTCTCGTCGACCGCGATGACCTCAGCGGCTACGAGAAGGACCTGATCCGCCAGCTCTTCTTCAACAAGTCCACCGAGACCGATACCGACCAGGTGAAGGCGCATTACGCGGGCAGCGGCTTCAATCCGGGCACGATCATCGAGAAAGGGCTTGAGCCCGATCTCGACCGCCTGCCGCACTGGAAGCAGAAGGAGTCGCGCTTCCAGTGGAAGCGGGCGGTGTTGCTGTTCGCGATCGCCATCGCGCTCCTGATCGTGGCCGCGGTGATCTCCGAGAACAGCCGGCCGTTCGTCTTCGCCTGGATCTTCTTCAGCATTTTCCTGATGGTCTTCGGCGCGGTCGTGGCGGCGCTGAACGCGAAGGCGCTGACCGGCGTGCTCTGGCGGGTCTTCGCCGTCGCGATGTTCTGCGTCCCGGTCTCCCTCGGCGCGATCCTCACCGCGCTGCACGCCGGCGAATGGGAGGTCCCGGCCGTCACGCCGATCGGCCTGGGCATGCTGGCCCTCGCCTGCTGGAACGTGCTCCTCGAGACGCTGCGCATCTCCGCCAGCCCGGAGAAGATCGCATTCCGCAGGCGGCTGGCGTCCGCGCGGCAGTACTTCATCGAGCAGCTCCGCGCGCCGCAGCCGAACCTGCGCGACGAGTGGTTCCCTTACCTCCTCGCCTTCGGCCTGGGCAACAACGTCGATAGCTGGTTCCGCGCGCACGGCGCGGCCTCCGCGTCATCGTCCTCTTCGTCGTCGAGCTGGTCGTCATCCTCGTCGTCATCGTCTTCTTCGTCGTCA
>DATEOX010000152.1:0-4425 GCA_035273585.1 Thermoanaerobaculia bacterium | reverse complement strand
GCACGGCCCCGGCCGGCGGCAGGGTTGTAGATCAGTTTCAGACGCACGACTTCACGCGAGGATAACATTCAGACAATGAAGCACCTCCGCACGCTCTTCTTCATCCTCCTCGGCCTGGCCTGCAAGCCAGCCGCGGAGTCGCAGCCGGTCGCGCCGCGGCAGCAGCCGCCCGCCCTGCCGCCCACCGTCAGCGCCGCCCGCCGCACGCCGGTGGTCGTCGTGGCGCACAACGTCCTGCCCTCCGTCGTCAACATCCAGACCGAGGCCACCATCCGCCGCCGGGAGATGGACCCGTTCGATCCGTTCGGCTTCTTCGGCGGCGGAGGCCGCGAGCGCGCCTACACCTCCCAGTCCCTCGGCTCGGGCTTCGTCTGGTCGAGCGACGGCATCATCGTCACCAACAACCACGTCGTCGAAGGGGCGTCGCGCATCACGGTCAACTTCAACGATGGTACGCAGCTCGCGGCGAAGCTGATCGGCGTCGATCCGGACAGCGACCTCGCTGTGCTGCGGGTCAGCGAGAAGAGCCTCGCCGCGGCGCCGGTCGGCACCTCCGGCGACCTGATGATCGGGGAGACGGTGGTCGCCGTCGGCAATCCGTTCGGCCTGAGCGGCACGGTCACGACGGGCGTCGTCTCGGCGGTCGGCCGCTCCGTGCCGTCGAAGGAAGCCGGCCGCACGTTCACCGACTTCATCCAGACCGATGCGTCGATCAACCCCGGCAACTCCGGCGGGCCGCTGCTGAACATCGAGGGGAAAGTGATCGGGATCAACGTGGCGATCTACGCGCAGGGGCAGGGCATCGGCTTCGCCATTCCGGTGGACCGGGCGAAGAAGGTGATCCAGGACATCCTGCGCTACGGCTCCGTGCACAGCGCCTGGATCGGCGCCGTGACGACGACGGTCACGCCGGAGGAGGCGAAGCGCCTCGGCATCCGCGCGTCGAAGGGCGCGCTGGTGGCCCGCGTCTTCTCCGGCTCGCCGGCGGCCGCCGCGGGCCTGCGCCCCGGCGACGTGATCACGTCCGTCGACAACCGCCCCGTCGACTCGCGCGAGTCGTTCTCCACCCTCACCGCGACGGTGGCCACCGGCCAGCCGCTCGACCTCAGCGTGACCCGCAACGGCAGCGCGACGCGTGTCTCCGTCCGCCCCGGCGAGCCGCCCTCGAACCTCGGTCTGCGCGTGCTGGAGGAGATCGCCGGCCTGCGCGTCCGCGACGCCGGCAACTCCGTGGTGACCGCGGAAGTGGCCCGCGGCTCCCGCAGCGAGAGCATCGGCCTGCTGCCCGGCGACTACATCGTCGGCGTCAACGGCGCCGAGGTGCACTCGGTGGCCGACCTGAACAACGAGCTGGCGAAGTCCGTCGAACGGTCGTCGATCGTGCTGTCGGTCGCGCGAGACCGCTACATCTACAATCTGACGTTCCCGATGGGGCTGTAGCCGCTACCCGAAGATGCTGATCGCGTAGTCGAGCTGCTGCCCCATCCTCTCGGGCGGAATGATCGTCTCGAGAATGAGCGGGCACTCGGCGGGGATGAAGCGGACGACCCGCTTGAACGCCTCGCGAGAGAGCCAGCCCATGGGCAGGTGCTTGCCGAACGAGTTGACCTCGCTGACGTGGATCTGGCGAAGCCGGTCGCCGAAGTCGTCGAGCATGTCCCAGGCGATGGTCATGCTCGGGTTCATCTGCCAGGCGTGGCCGAGATCGAGACAGAAGCCGGCCTCCGGCAGCGCCTCGAAAACGAGTCTCAGCTCCGCGGCCGTGCGGCCGGCGCGCTTGCCGATATCCATGTTCTCCACGCAAAGGCGGCGACCGAACCGATGCCACAGCGTTGGATCGTCGACGAGCTGCGGGTGCACGACGATCGGCCACTCCTCGGGCAGGCGAAACAGAGCGTCTGCCATCTCCCCTTCGCTGAAATCGGCAATGCGGCTCGGCGCATGGAGAGAGACATAGGTGAACCCGGAGAGGTCGAGCGTGCCGATGGAGTCCAGGAGGGGGAACAGCTCGTGTTCCCGCAGCGCTGAAAGCTCGATCGCCGAGATGCGCGGCTCGTTGCGCTGGAGCTCGATTCCCCGCCGGAAATCACCTTGGGCAAGAGCGCCGCTCGAGAATCCGATCGTTCTCATTCAGAAGAGTCCGTACCGCCGAATCAACGGCTTCAGTGTCCTGCCGTCCTGGAACACGGCATCCAAGCCTGCTTGAAAGCTCTCGCTTGCGGCATACAGCCTAACAAAAGGCGCGCAGCTCATCGCGTCGGCGGTCGTGGCTGACTCCAGAAGGTTTCGATCGTTTCCGTTATCGACGGTAGCGAGGAACTGGTCGTAGGCATCGAAGATCAATCGCGCGTTGAAATCTTCACCCTGTAGAAGCAGAACGCGGCTGAGCATATCGACGGGCGTCACGTTCGTCTGCGTTCCGATGAACTTTGCGAGGCGTTTTCGCGCTCCGCTCGTCTTCGATCCAGATGCCCGGCACGTCTGGCGGTGGGAAAAGCTCGAACGAGAACGCTGCGAGCAAGCCCCAGGCGAACAACAGCTTGCGGGAGAAACGAAGCTTCATGCTCTTGAGCGCCCACTCCTCCTGATCGCGCTCCCACATTTTCGACGCGAAATCCGCCGTGACTGTCCGCCAGTAGCGGACGATGTCGTTGAGAAAGAAGTGCGGCACGATGGGACGCGGCTTCCCCGTCCGGACGACGCGATCGTGAACGACATAGCGTTCGAGGATGGACTCGATCACCCGCTCGCGAACGGCGTTGTTTCCGACGGCGCGAGATTCCGTCAGGAGAAGGATCCGCCGGGTAAGGTTTTCGTTCGTATCGCGGATTCCTGCGATGTAGTGCACCAGGCTGTGGCTGATCACGAGGTCCCCGAATGTGCCGGTCCGTCCGGGTGACTTCAGGCCAAGTCTGCGC
Organism: Thermoanaerobaculia bacterium; assembly: GCA_035273585.1. Taxonomy (GTDB): domain Bacteria; phylum Acidobacteriota; class Thermoanaerobaculia; order Gp7-AA8; family Gp7-AA8; genus JAFAVZ01. Next base: position 1,507 of record DATEOX010000152.1, on the reverse strand, counting down.
ACGCGCTCGCCGATGCGCCCAGCCATCTTGAAATGATCAGGATTCACCGGCCCATCGATCAGCAGCGCCCAATCCGCGTCGCTCCCGCTCGTCATCTCCCCCCGGCCCAGCGACCCGAAAAAGACGATCTCAGTCGTCTCCGTCTCGAACTCCGCCAATGCGTCGCGAAGGGCGGCGAAGGTCTCCTCCGTCCGCGCCCTTGCTGCGGTGATGGCCGGCCATGACGCGCCGAGCTGCTGCTGGAGATCCTCGAAGTAGACCAAGCGTCAGAACAACGCCGCCTGCACCGGCTCCGCGCGCGGAACGGCCACCACCCCGCGCCGCGGTTTCAACTCCTCCTTCTTCCGGCCGAGGAGGAGGAAGAGGTTGCGGCGGATCCATTCCTGCGACTCGCGGTAGTAGGTGAAGCGGCGCTCGTGGGAGTGGAAACGGCGGTTGTGGTGAGCGCCGAGGACGTGGTGCAGGTATTCGTGGTGGATGATCGACTGGATGAAGAAGGCCGGGATGTGCGGCGAGTTGAGGAGGGGGTGGATGCGGATCTCGGTCGTCACATGGTTGTACGAGCCGAGGCGGATCGTGCGGCGGCGTTTGCGGGCGATCTGCTGGCCCCAGCGGACGGGGAGCGGGGGGTACTTGGCGAAGTAGGTGCGGTGGACGTCCGCGGCCAGCACGGCCAGGCGGTCGGGCACGGGGAACGGGAAAGCCGTGGGCATCGCCGCCATTGTGCGGAGCGGCGATGCCCTTGTGCAAGTAGTATGGTCAGTCGCGGTCCATGGCCGAGGAGACGCTGGACATCGCGGCGGCGGTCACGAGCGACGTGCCGGCGGCGATGATCTCGTCCCCTTTTCGCATCCCGAGCCAGACGCCGAGGCCGACGCCGGCGACCACCGCCAGCAGCGGAAAGCGGGTGATCTGATCGCGGACCGGCTCGGGGATGAGGTTCTCCAGCTCCTCGAAGAACGCCTCCGGCCCGTCCTGGGCCAGAGCCTGGCCGAGGGAGGCGGCGCGCTCGCGGATGGGGAAGTCGAAGTCGAGGCCCGCCGCGGAGCGCTCGTGATCGGTTGGGTTCTGTGCCATGGGAATCAGTCCTCGTCCTCGTCGCGGCGGAGCAGCAGCCCGACGAGAAAGCCGACGCCGAGGGAGATCAGGAGCGCCTTCCCCGGGTTCGATTTGACGTAGCTGCGCACCTGCTCGGTGATGGCGTCGAAATCGACGTCATCCACTTTCTCGCGCATGCGGTTGTACGCATCGCGCGTCGCGCCCGATGCGGCGCCGTACTTTTCGTTCACGTAGTCTTTGGCCCGGCCGAAGCGGCCTCCGGCGTCCGTCCCGGTGTCCTCGGTGTTCGTCATTTCATCCTCCTTCAGATCGCCCTGCGCCCGGAGACGAGGCGAACGATGACCAGGATGATAGCGATGATGAGCAGAAGGTGCAGGAGTCCGCCCAGCGTCACCTTCGTGACGAACCCCAGGATCCAGAGAATGAGCAGGATTGCGATGATCAGCCA
>DATEOX010000151.1:0-2075 GCA_035273585.1 Thermoanaerobaculia bacterium | reverse complement strand
GGTCGAGCGGCGCTCGGCCGAGCCGAGCACGGCCGCGTTCCGCGAGTGGCTGAACCGCCACGAGTGGATCGTCAACGCCATCTACATCCCCGACGCCGACCCGGCGAACTCCATCTTCGTCAGCGAGATCGGCCAGGAGGCGAAGCAGGGCGATGGTCTCCTGACGCGCGAGTTCTACACCTCCAGCGGCGTGGTGCGGTACACGTACGATCCGGCCCGCCTGCTGGCCCGCGTGCAGGCGGTGGTCAAGCAGCAGCCGCTCGGCTCGAAGGATGCGAGCCAGCCGCGGGCGGACATCACACTCACGCGCGAGGCCGCCAAACGGCAGCTCGTGCAACTGCCCGGCGCGGTCTCGTTCAGCTCGCCCCTCGCCGCGCCGCTCAACGGCTACGGCATCCGCGCCGTGGTGAAGCTCTCCTACGTCGGCAGCGGGTGGGAGAACCAGCGCATCATCTCCCTCCTCCTCAGTGCGTTCGCCCTCCTCCTCACCTTCCTCGGGGCGTTCCTCGCCTCCCGAGGAATCCGGAAGGAGAGCGAGACGATGAAGCTGCGGGGGGCGCTGATCGCGAACGTCTCGCACGAGCTGCGCACGCCGCTGTCGATGATCCGCCTCGGCGCGGAGACGCTCAAGCGCGGCTCGAAGCTGAAGGCGAAAGAGCGGGAAGAGATCGAGGACCAGATCCTGCGCGAGGTGCTGCACCTCTCGCATCTCGTGGAGAACGTGCTGGACGTGGCGCGCCTGCAGCACAAGCAGGAGAAGGCCATGGCCTTCACGCCGGTCTATCCGCGCGAGCTGGTGACGACGCTCGTCTCGACGTACGAGTCGTGGATCCGGAGCAAGGGCTTCACCGTCTCGCTGCAGATCGACGAGGCGGTGGGGGAGCAGATGTGGGATCGCGAGGCGGTCTCCCGCGCGCTGCTGAACTTGATCGACAACGCCATCAAGTACTCGGCTGATGAAAAGAAGCTGGAGGTCGTCCTGGCTCAGTCGCCCAACGACGTGGTGCTGGAAGTGCGCGACCATGGCATCGGCATCCATGCGAAGGACCTGGCGCGCATCTTCGATCCGTACTTCCGCGCGCAGTTCTCCGACACGCAGACCCGCCGCGGCGCCGGCCTCGGCCTGACCCTCGTGCAGCAGATCGCAACGGCCCACGGCGGGCGGGTGGAAGTGGAGTCCGAGCCGGGCGCCGGCTCGACGTTCCGCCTCCTCTTTCCCAGGCTCACGGCCGAAGAACCGCGTCCCGTCACCAACCTGGTACATGCCCCCGGAGCGTTTTAGGAAACCCTTCGTAGCTTCATCCGTAAGAGACGGCACAGGGAGAATTACTGCATGACGAAAATCCTGATCGTTGAGGACGAGGCGGGGCTTCGCCAAGGTCTGGAGATCAACCTCCGCCACGAGAACTACGAGACCGTCACCGCGGGCGACGGCGACGAGGCCATCCGCCTCTTCCACGCCGAGAGCCCCGACCTGGTGCTGCTCGATCTGATGCTCCCGAAGAAGAGCGGCTTCGAGGTTCTCGATCACATCCGCAAGCTCTCCAAGGTGCCGGTCATCCTTCTCACCGCGCGCGGCCAGGAGACGGACAAGGTCCGCGGCCTGCGCGGCGGCGCGGACGACTACGTGACCAAGCCCTTCGGCGTGCAGGAGCTCTTCGCCCGCATCGACGCCGTCATGCGCCGCAGCGACGTGGCCGCGTCGACGAAGACCGTCTGCGAGGACCACCTCATCCGCCTCGACCCGTCGACCCGCGAGGCGAGCGCGAACAACCAGAAGCTGAAGCTCTCGCCCAAGGAGTTCGACCTCCTGATGTACCTCTTCAAGAACAAGGAGCGGGTCGTGCCGCGCGACGAGCTGCTCTCGCGGGTCTGGAACTACCGCGTCGATCTGAACCTCAACTCGCGCACCGTCGACACGCACGTCACGCGCCTCCGCCGCAAGCTGCAGAAGGCGGTGGGGACGGATGCAGCGGTGATCGTGGCCGTGGCCAAGATCGGCTACCGATACCTCGGGCAGGCGAGTGCCTGATGAGTGAGCGCCCCTCACCCGGCCTTCGGCCACCCTCTCCCCG
>DATEOX010000150.1:0-3379 GCA_035273585.1 Thermoanaerobaculia bacterium | reverse complement strand
GCGGCGAGCTCGTGACGCCGCGCCTCCTCCGCTCGCGCCGCTCGCTCCTCGGCGAGCCGTCCGCGCCGCCCCCCGCGCCGACGCGCACGCGTATCGCACCGCCCGAGGCTGCGGAGGTGATGGTGCGGGCGATGGTGGCGGTGGTGGAGGATCCGAAAGGCACCGGCCGCCGCGCCGCGATCCCCGGCCTGACCGTGGCGATGAAGACCGGCACCGCGGGCGAGCGGCGGCCGGGCAGCAACCTCGAGGCGCTGATCGTCGGGTTCGCGCCGGCGGACAAGCCGACCATTGCCTTCGGCGTGATCGCCGAGGATGCCGGACCGGCGGAGTACGCGGGCGCGAAGATCGCGCACGATTTTCTGGAGGCGGTCAAGGGGAGGGAGTGAGGCGCGGGGCGAGGGTTCTTAGAGCCTTCTCCCCGTGCGGCGGGGAGAAGGTGCCGAAGGCGGATGAGGGGCGGCCGGTATAATCCTCTGGTCCAAATGGCCTCACCCAAAGACCGCCGCCGCGCCGAGAGGTATCCGACCGCGTCGATTCCGGTGCAGCTCTCCGACGTCAACGGCGAGCTGATCGACCTCTCCCTGCAAGGGGCGGCGGTCATCCACCGCTCGCCCGTGCGGGCGGGGAGCGCCGCCACGCTCGTGTTTCCGAGCCACGGCGGGTTCTACATCCCGTGTCAGGTTCTACGGAGCGTGGTGCAGGTGCGGCGGGCCACCGGCGAGCCGGAGTACGTCTTCCGCTCCGCCATCCAGTTCAGTCCCATTCCGCCCGAGCAGGAGCCGTCGCTGCGCGAGTTTCTGGAGATCCAGATCGCGAAGCTGCAGGCGGCGCGCGCGGCGGCCGGAGTCGAGTCGGAACGTTGAACCGCCGCATCGCGAGGTGCGGCGCATCGGCGCCGCCAACGTGGCGGAGCGCGCCCTCGGCCGCCTGACATCGCCCGGCCTCGACGGTTTCTGGCTGCACGTCGACGTCGACGTGCTCGATCCGGCGGTCATGCCCGCCGTCGACTCGCCCGAGCCGGGCGGCCTCTCGTTCGACGAGCTGCGCGAGCTGCTCACGCCGCTCGTCCACCACGCCGCCGCCCGCGGCCTGAAGGTCGCGATCTACGACCCGCTGCTCGATCCGGAGCGCGTCGCGGGCGCGGCGCTGGTGGAGATACTGGCGAAGACCGTATCGACGTCGCGCGTCTCGCCGCGGGCGTAGGCCTCATCGATGCGCCGCACGTACTCCTCGGCAGTTAGCGGATGCGCGCGCGCCGTCCCGCCCTTCGCTGCCTTCGCCTGCTCGTGGCCGAGGAGCTGGCGGACGTACAGCACCTTGTCGGAGGGCGGCATCGATAGCCATCGCTCGCGGTCGACGTGCGGCGGGGAGCAGGCCATGAAGATGATGAGCGCCAGCGCGGCGGCGCGTCTCACTTCACCCACTTCGCGGGCTCCCGGCGCCAGCGCTGGGCGATCGGCATCTGCCGGCCGCTGCCGAAGGCCTTTGACGACACGCGGATGGTCGGCGCCGCCTGGCGGCGCTTGAACTCGTTCGTGTCCACCATCTTCAGGATGCGCGCGACGAGCTCCCGGTCGTAGCCGTGGGCGGCGATCTCGTCGACCTCCTTCCACTCCTCGATGTAGAGCTTCAGGATGCCGTCGAGGACGTCGTAGGGCGGCAGCGAGTCCTGGTCCGTCTGGTTCGGGCGGAGCTCGGCGGACGGCGGCTTGGTGATCGAAGACTGAGGGATGACCTCCCGCTCGCGGTTGAGCCAGTGCGCGACGCGGTAGACCATCGTCTTGTAGACATCTCCCAGCAGGGCGAGGCCGCCGGCCATGTCGCCGTACAGCGTGCAGTAGCCGACGGCGAGCTCCGACTTGTTGCCGGTGGAGAGCACCATCGCCCCGGTCCGGTTCGACCAGGCCATCAGGATGTTGCCTCGTATGCGCGCCTGCACGTTTTCGTTCGTCGTGTCAAATTTCTCCACGCCGAATAGATCGTTGATGGCGTGCTCATAGGGCTGATAGATGTCGACGATGGGCGTGACGTGGAAGGCGATGCCGAGGTTGTCGGTCAGCGCGCGGGCATCATCGATGGAGCCCTGGGAAGAGAACTGCGACGGCATGGCGATGCCGGTCACGTGCTCCTTGCCGATGGCCTCGACCGCCAGCGCGGCGGTGACGGCGGAGTCGATGCCGCCGGAGAGGCCGACCACGACGTCGGTGAAGCCGCACTTGGAGAGGTAGTCGCGCAGGCCGAGGATCAGCGCGCGGCCGATCTCCTCCTCCTTGCTGTGTACGAAGATCGCCTCGCACGGCTCGCCGCTCAGCGGCACGAGCGCGGCGTGCTCCTCGAAGGCCGGCGCGCAGTAGATCGTCCGGCCGTCCTTGTCGATGACGATCGAGGAGCCGTCGAAGAGCAGCTCGTCGTTGCCGCCGACCTGGTTCACGTAGACGATGGGCAGCCGGTAGCGGTTGGCGATCTTGGAGAAGATGTCGTAGCGCGCCTTGCGCTTCCCGGCGTTGAACGGCGAGGCGGAGATGTTGATGATGACCTCCGCGTCCTGCCGGGCCAGCGCGTCGACTGGGTTCTCGCAGTACATGCGCACGCCGAGGACCTCGTCGTCGAACCAGAAGTCCTCGCAGATGGAGATGCCGACGCGGACGCCGTCGATGTCCACCACCTTCACCGAGTGCGCCGGCTCGAAGTAGCGCATCTCGTCGAAGACGTCGTAGGTAGGGAGCAGCGACTTATGCTGCTCGAAGATGATCTTCCCGTTCCGGGCGACGAACGCGGCGTTGTGCACCGGCTTGCCGCACCAGCCGGTGTTGCGGGTGATGCAGCCGAAGACGAGCGGCACCTTGCCGGTCATCGAGGCGAGCGCGTCGCGCACCTCGGCCGCGGCGGTGATGAACACCTCGCGGTCGAGCAGGTCGAGCGGCGGGTAGCCGGTGACGGCCAGCTCAGGGACGGCGACGATGTCCGCGCCGGCGCGCACGCCGTCGTCATACGTGCGGCGGATGAGCTCCGCATTCGAGCTGAGTGCGCCGACGGTGGTGTTGATTTGTCCGATGAATACTTTCATGACGATGTCATCCTGAGCCGCGCAGACGGCGAAGAATCTCCCGCCGAGCGCGGGGAGATCCTTCGGCGTCTGTGCGCCTCAGGATGACATAACAGAGATAAGATATTTGTCATGTCCGACGAATTCGGCACCGTCAATGTCCGCCGCGGCGATCGCGCCCGGGAGATCGAGGTCATCCGCCAGCATTACCGAGCGCATCGCGATGCGCTGGCGAAGATGATGAGCGACGCGCCGACGGAGCATCTCGCGGCCGAATATCAGCGCCTCCTCCACGACATCGATGCGTCGCTGGCCAAGCTCGACGAGCTCGAG
>DATEOX010000149.1:0-3441 GCA_035273585.1 Thermoanaerobaculia bacterium | reverse complement strand
CACCCTGGCCATCGCCTTCCTCGCCGTCTTCAGCACCGTCATCGCGACGGTCACCTGGTCCTACGCCCTGGCCCGCACCCCCGCCCCCCACGCCGCCGCCTTCCTGTACCTGGTCGCGCCGCTGTCGATCGTGATCGCCTGGGCCTGGCTCGGCGAGCGCCCGTCCGCGATGACTTGGGCGGGCGGGGCGGTGGCGCTGGCCGGGGTGGGAGTGGTGCGGTGGGCGGCGCGACCCGTCCATAATGAGCACAATCATGCGGAGAACGGTGATCGCGACCGCGGCGCTCATCCTGGTGTGCTCGCTGTACGGCGATGAACCGCCGCCGGTGCCGCAGGCCGTCGCGGCGCTTCAACACTTGCAGCCGACGCCGCACCAGGGACCGTTCTCCTGGACTGCGGGCCCGTACGAGTACGACGGCACCGGTAATATCAAGGCAATAGGCAGTGAGGCATTCGTCTATGACAAGGTAGGTCGCCTGAAGAGCGCCACGGTCCGCAGTCCCGATCTGGCGAGTGTGCAAACGCAAACCTTCGAATATGACGAGTACGGGAACATCATCAGCACTTCGAAGCTGGGCCAGGCAGTGAGCCTTCCGGTGGAGGCGTCGTCGAACCGCTTGCGCGTCGTTGGCTATGACGGGTCCGGCAACGTGGTGACGTTCGGCGGCCGGAGCTACGACTATGACGCTGTCGGAATGGTCAATGCGATCCGCATCGGCACGAGCCTCCAGCCGCGCATCATCTACGCGTACACGGCCGACGACGAGCGCCTCTTCGCATTCGACGTGATGGCGAACACCACGCATTGGACGCTCCGTGGCCTCGACAACAGGGTTCTGCGCGATTTCAAGCAGAACGGCAACGTCTGGTCCGTCGATCGCGACTACATCTATCGTGATGGCCTGCTGCTCGCCTCTCTCAAATCAGCCGGAGCGATCGAGCACTACTCTCTCGATCACCTCGGCACGCCACGCGTGATCACGGATGGAACTGGCAACAAGATCGGGTATCACGTCTATTGGCCTTTTGGAGAGGAATGGTCGTACGGTAACGCACAGGAAGGCACGGTGCTTCAGTTCACCGGCCACGAACGCGATCCGGATCCTTCGAACGGCGCCGCGCCTCTCGACTACATGCACGCGCGTTACTATCAGCCTTTGTGGGGCCGGTTTCTGTCTCCCGATCGCTCCCGCGCGAGCACGACTGTCGGCTCGCCTCAGACCTGGAATCGCTATTTCTATGCCCGAAACAATCCCGTTCTCCGCTTCGATCCGGACGGGCTGGTCGACCAGCGTAGTAACGAGGATCGGCGCATCACGGAGACGAAATCAGTCCTGATCGCGAGCGCGGTCGCGGCGACGTCGTTCGGGATGAAGACGCCGTTCGAGTTTGGCGCGGCGATCTGGAAGCGCACGGACGGAAGCTATGTCGCTTCCGACGTGGTCACGGAGGGGCGGCCGGACAGGGTGAGCCTCGCTGTTCCACCGCTCGAAGGTCTGCAGTTCGTACGGACTCTGCACACGCATCTGCCGCGTGGGACGTATCCGTTCGAGGATCGCGACCCCACCCGCGGAGGCAAGCCGCCAGTCAATCGAACGTTCACCGCGACGAATCCGACGGAGCCGAGCCCGGGCGACTTCGCGAACGCACGACGCAGCGGCGTCGCCGGTTACGTCCTGGTCCCTTCGGCTGAGCTGCTGGTGGGATACGGCTCCGCCGGCAAACACCAGGTTCTCCTCTCCGAGGAGGATTACCGTGCCTGGATGCGCCGCGCGCAGAAGGCGCGCGTGGAACAAAATGAACGGAAAGAAAAAGAAGGAGCGACGCCGCCTGAGCCGTAGCTTTGCCGCTGTCGCCGTCACCGTGGCCTTCATGGCGGGCGCATGCCGTCATGCGCGCGGAGCGGCAACCGCGGCCGAGGGCTGCACGGAAGTTCGGTTCATCGAAGAGGGCACCTATTGGAGCGCGCAGATCTTCGTGGGCCGCGACGGCCTGCCGTTCCTGCTCGTCCTCGACGATACAAACATCCTCTTCGTTCATTGTGAAGATGACGGATGTCTCGGAACGATCTCGCGGACTCTCGCGCAAGGCGTCCAGCCGACAGGAGTCTCGTTTGACGGAGGACACTCGGTCCTGCCGGGCGTCACTTTCCGGCGGAGGGGGAGCGGACCATCGCAGTCCGGGAACGGCTGGCTCACTGTTTCGTGCCGGGACGACCGGTGCTCCGGCGTCGATCAGCGGGAGATCCGTCGGGCGCGGGAGGAACGTCCGTGCACGACGGGCATTCTCGTGCAGCCGCGGTGCGATGAGGGTGACTGCCCGGAGCAACCGAAGGCCGTGAGCCGCGCCTCATCGGCAGTCGTTGCATCGAGCTCCGGGCGGTGGATCTTCGAGGGCACCGAAGCCGGCGTCGGCGTGAAACAGTGCTCGGATAAGAGCTGCCGGGAAGGCGCGCGCATTCCGACATCCGGCCGGCCGCGCATGCTCACCGGAATGACCGCGTACGACGGATCGACCTGGCTGGCCATCCTCGACGACTCCACGCTGCGCATCGCCGCCTGCCGGGACGGGCAATGCCTGGACCACGGAACCTTGCCTGGGCAGGAGACGGCGAACAGCCTTGCGACGATCGACCTCGCGCCGGACGGGCTGCCGGTCGTCCTGCTGCACGACATCATCAGCGGCGAGAGCACCCTCGTGCGCTGTGCCGATGCCGGCTGTTCCAGCCTCGCTGCCCGTCAGCTCGGCATCGGGAAGGTGTTCGGGTTCGCGATCGGCCGCGACGGGCGTCCGCTGTTCGTCTCCGGCGGTCCGGACCAGACGCAGCTTCGCGTCCTTCGATGCACCGACGCGGATTGCTCCGCCGTGACGTCCGCCACCGTCGCCCTCACGGCACGATCATCACCGGGGTCCCCACCCCCCGCACCACGTCCACCTTCACCTGTCCCGGCTCCTGGCCGGCGTTGAGGAACACGGCGTCGCCGTGCTGCTTGTCGACGTAGCGGACGATCTCCTTCTCCACGTCGCTGCCGTGGACCACGGCGCGTTTGATGTCCACGTCGCGCAATGCGTCGGCGGTGAGCTGCTCGATGTGCGACTCGGCGATCACGCGGTCGATCTCCTCGCAGATGGTGAGCAGGTGCAGCTCGCCGCCGTCGTGGCGGACGACGGCCGCGGCGAGGTCGAGCGCGTTATGGGACGTCTGCTTCGGGTGCACCGGCACGACGATGCGCTTCATGGCCGCGCGCTTCCGGATGCCGTAACGGATGGCCAGCACCGGGGCAGGGGGGCTCTTCATCACCGACAGCGTCGTCGAGCCGATGAGGAGGTGGGCCACGTGATGGCGGGCGTGCGTGGCGATCACGATCAGGTCGGCGTTCTCGTCGGCCGCGGCGCGGCAGATCTCCGCGCCGGGGTCGGGCGCCTTGCGCACGATGAGGC
>DATEOX010000148.1:0-8828 GCA_035273585.1 Thermoanaerobaculia bacterium | reverse complement strand
GCCGGCGCGACCTGGAGGAGAAACTCGCCCCACCCTGGGCCGGCGAACAGGGCGAGCGCCGCACCCGCGCCCGCCGCTACGCCGACCGCCGGTCGTCCGGCTCGTCCGCCCCCTCGCCCCGCCTCACCCGCTCTGCCTACGAGCAAGTCTTCCTCAACCTCGGCAGCCGCCGGCAGGTGCGCATCGGCGGCGACCTGCTCACCCCCGTCGCCGTGCGCGGCTGGTATCACTCCGTCTTCCGCGACCCGAAGGGCGAAGAGCGGCTGCTGTCGATCGATCAGTTGCTGGACGGCGCCTGGGTGTAGCTGGCATGCCGCTGGCACTGCGGCCCATCGGTACATCGCTGGCGAAGTCAGAGGCCCGCCGATAATCCCAACGGGGTCGGCGGGTTTCGTTTTTCAGCCCTTCCCCCGTTCGCGCACCCGGTAACTGATCACGACGTGATTCTGCGCGGCGATGGCCGGAACCTGGAAGTGATACGGGTTCGCGCCGGTGAACGGGACGCTGGCCGTTCCCCAGAGCAGCTCCGTCCCTTCCGGCAGGTGCTCGACGATCTTCACGTCGCTCGTCGGCCGGCTTCGCGGGTTGTGCACGCGAATGGCGACGGTGCGCACGCCGGCGCTGTTGGCCGGACCGGCCGCGCGGGTGACGATCATCGGCGCGTCATGAGGAAGCACGATCGTCCGCAGGTCGTAATGCAGCTCCCGCGCATTCGGCGGATCGCCGACGTCGAAGCGTGCGGAGAGGTCCTTCCACACCGCGCGCTCCGAGATGAGATCGCCCGGCGGCGGCTCGAATCCGAGGTCCTTCAGAACGTCATGCCGGTGCAGGTCGAATGCGGAGCGGACCAGGTTGCCCCACTCCATCGCCCGGGCGATCGAGCCGCGATAGAAGAACCAGGCCAGGCAGAGGCTGATCCCCAATCGTGCCGCCCACCACCCGAACAAAGGCCACGTGAGGAACGGCGTGGGGAAGATGCAGGAGATCACGATGAGGAGAGCGGCGGTGGCGCCGGCGAGAAAGGAGAGGTGGATGGTGACGTCGAAGAGCGCCTTCGCGCCGTCGATCATCTGAGCGTGCTCGCTCTTGATCCTGGCAGCGAAGCGCGGCCAGAACGGAATCGCGGAGATCTCGTATTGCCGCTGCGGGTACATCTCGAAGCTGCGGATCACGTTTCCCAGCCGCGTCGGCAGGACGAACTCCGCGTCGGGGTACTCGAAAAAGCGGCGCTGGACGCAGTCAGCCCAGATCCCTCGGAGCTCCTCGTCCTGCGCCGGCGTCACGGGCTTGGCTTTGTCCAGCCTGAGCTCGCGCGCGCGGTCGCCGCGCCGGACCAGCTCTTCCACCGCCCGCCGCTGATGATCCGACATCCGTCTGCCCAGCGGTCCGTACTGCCACGGATAGCCCTCATAGAGCTGGATGATCGGGATGTTGAAGATGTGCAGCAGCCCGGCCAGGATCACGATGTAGCCGGCCGCGGCGGCCAGCCGCCATTCCGGATCGAGGATCTCCAGCCGCGGCGCGAGATGCGATTCCCACGGGATCATGGGCAGAACGAAGAGGTAGAAGGCGATGACGAAGACGGTCGCCGGAAGGACGGAGCCGATCAGGATCGTGCGGGCGAAGTGTCCGGAGATGGCCGAGAAGAGCTTTTCCATCGCCCGGACTCAGTCACCGCCGCTCGGCTTCGTGGTCGTTTGTCCGGGAAGTGCGTTGTAGATGATGGTCAACAGGTCGTTGACACGCATGTAGTCGAGCGCCGATGCGTCCTGCTCCCGCAGCGGCGCATTGCGCATCAGGTCCCGCCACAGGTTGCGCCGCTCCTCCCGCGATGGAATCAGATTGGCGATCTTCGTGCCGCGATGGATGACCCGGACGTCGATTCGTCGGCCCAGGCTTGTGTAAACGAGGTCTCTGCTCACGGAACGGCTCATGTCAGGGCATTCCTTTCGGTTCCATCATCAAACGGATCTGCGCGCTGCGGAGGGCGGCGATGCGCTCCGCGTCGGCCCGGGCCATCGCCGCGCGGAGGTCGGCCCGCTCCTCCCGCGCATCGATGGACAGGACGCGGGCGGCGGCGACGACCACTTCGCCGTCGGCGCTGACCGCCGCCAGCCGGACGGAATCGCCCGGCCGCGGGCGCAGCGGGCCGGCGAAGACCCGCAACGGCACCTCCAGCTCGCCCGGCCGGGCTTTGGCGGCATCGACGAGATCATCCTGCCGCAGCGGCTGGCCCGCTTCCAGCGCGCGCACCGCGACCTTGCCGGGAAGCGGTCGCGCGCTGGGGAAGGTGCCGCTCATGCGGGGCATGGAGGCCAGCACGAGGTCGGCTTTCGTCAACGTCTGGCCGCGGCCGACGTCCCGCGCCAGGACCACCGTGCCCTGCTCGCGCCAAAGGGCGACGGCGCAGGCGCCGGCGATCAAGAGCAGCGCGGCGACCAGCGACCCTTCCAGCCAGGACCATCGGCGTTGCCGCAGCATCCTGGCGCAGGCGAGGATCTCCTCCAGGGACGCGGTGTTCTCGATCGTGGGGGCCACATCTGAAGGAGTGACACGGGCCGCGAGTTCCCTACCTCATCCGCTCAGCGCGATGATCCCGACGCCGCCGAGGATCGCCGCGGCGCCGGCGACGCGCCCGGCCGTCACCTTCTCCCCGAACGCCACCGCCCCCACACCCGAGGCGACGATCACGCTCACCTCGCGGACGGAACCGGCGTAGCTGGCCAGCATGCCGAGGCGCATGGCCACCAGGACCAGCGCATAGGCGAGGGGCATCGTCAGAGCGCCGATCAGGACGCGCTTCGCATCGAACGTTCGGCGCAGGCCGGCGATGCCGGAGCGGAGGAGGATCATCGGCGTGTAGCCGATCAGGCCGACGACGAGCACCAGGTAGATGTAGAGGAACGGATGGACGAGGCGGACGCCGAGCTTGTCGATGGTCGTGTAGAGGGCGGTGGTCAGGCCGGCGGCGATCGGCCAGACGACGTGATGGGGCCGGACGAGATGGCCGCCGCCGACGAGGTAGACGCCGGCGGCGATGAGGATCACGCCGCAGACGCCTGCGAGGGTGAGCGGCTCGCGCAGGACGAAGAGGGAGAAGACGATCAGGAATAGCGGCGCGGAGCCGCGGGCCAGCGGGTAGGCCACGGAGAGGTCGCCCTTCTCGTACGCGCGGCTGATGGCCCAGAGGTAGAGCACCTCCGTGACGCCGCTGGCGAGGATGAAGAGCCACGCGCGCGGCGATGGCATGACGTCGAGCAGGACGGACGGCGCATAGAGGACCGCCGTGCCGGCGAGCATCCACCAGACGAACGCCGTCCGGTCCGCGGCGCCTTTGATCGCGGCGTGCGGGATGACGTGCACGAAGGCGGCGACGAGGATCAGCAGGAGGGCCAGCGAATGCAACGATGCGATTGTAGAATCGCCCGATGCGCATCCGTCTCGCACTTTTCTTCATGCTGTCGGCGATTCCGGTGCAGGCGCGCGAGGTGGCCACGTTCTCCATCGTCGCCCGCGACGCGCGGACGGGCGAGCTCGGGGTGGCCGTCGCTTCCCGCTTCTTCAGCGTGGGGAGCGTCGTGCCGTACGCGCAGGCGGGCGCCGGCGCGGTGGCCACGCAGGCCAATGCGAACGTGACGTACGGCCCGCGCGGCCTGGAGCTCCTCGCCCGCGGCGCAACGGCGCAGGAGACGCTGCAGGTGCTGCTGCGCACGGATCCCGACACGAAGGGACGTCAGGTTGGCATCGTGGCGGCCGACGGCTCCTCGGCGACGTACACCGGGCCGTCCGCGAACGCGTGGGCAGGCGGTCGCAACGGACCGAATTACGCGGTGCAGGGGAACATCCTCGCCGGCGAAGCGGTGGTCATCGCGCTGGAGAAGACGTTCCTGGAGACGAAAGGCTCGCTCGCGCACCGAATGTACGCCGCGCTGGTGGCCGGCGACGCGGCGGGCGGCGACTCGCGCGGGCGGCAGTCGGCGGCGCTCCTGGTGGTGAAGGAAGGCGCGGGCTTCAACGGCTTCAGCGACCGGGCCATCGACATCCGCGTCGACGATCACCTCCAGCCGTTCAAGGAGCTCGGGCGCCTGCTCGACTACGCGGAGATGAATTACGCCTGGAACGAGGGCTGGACCGCGTTCCGCCAGAAGCGCTACCCCGCCGCCCTCGAGGCGCAGGAGCGTGCCGCCGCGCTCGCGCCGGAGAACCCGGAGCTGCTCTACGACCTCGCCGTGATCCGCCTCGCCGCCGGCAAGTGCCCCGAGGCCCTGGCCGCGCTGCAGAAGGCGCTCCGCCTCAACCCGAAGCTGAAGAAGCAGGCCAGCGGTGACAAGGACCTCGACGCGCTGCGCGGCGATCCCGCCTTCCAGGCGCTGATGAAGTGATCGCCTGCTTCGACGTCGCGTACGGCTCGGATGGCGCCGTCGCCGCCGGCGTTCTCTTCCGCGACTTCCCCGACGCGGTGCCCGTCGCCGAGCAGACGACGATCATTGATGCGGTCGAGCCGTATGTGCCGGGCCAGTTCTACCGCCGCGAGCTGCCCTGCATCCTGGCGCTGCTGTCGGCCACCCGATGGAAGCCGGACATCATCCTCATCGACGGCTATGTCCATCTCGACGACCAGCCCGGCCTCGGCGCGCACCTGCACGCCGCCGTCGGCGGCATCGTGATCGGCGTGGCCAAGACGCGCTTCGGCAACGCCGGCCTCCCGGTCCTGCGCGGCACGAGCAAGACGCCGCTGTACGTGACCGCCGTAGGCATGGACGTACGCGATGCCGCGGAGCACGTGCGCGCGATGCACGGCGCGTCGCGCATCCCGACGATGATCAAGCGCGCGGACCGGCTGGGGCGCCTGTCATCCTGAGCCGCGGAGACGGCGAAGGATCCGTACCTTCAGGCAACGCGCAAGATCGGTACGGATTCTTCGCCGTCTTCGCGGCTCAGAATGACACGGGTCAGAACCCCTCCGCGATCCGCCGCGCGATGAGCACGTATCCCGCGGCGCCGGGATGGAAGCGATCGACGGCGCTGAGGCGGTCGCGGCGCGCGGCGAAGAGATCGGCGATGCGCACGACGGTCACGCGGCGGTCGGCGGCGAAGCGCGTGAGGAGCTTGCCGTCCCAGATCGAGACGTAGGTCGCGAGTGCCTTCGAGGCGTATGGGTCATACAGACCGAGGATCACGATGCGGGCGCGGGCGTTGGCGTGGTGCAGGCGGGCGACGATGTGCGCCAGGCGGTCGAGGGTCAGGTCCATCATCAGGCGCGGCATGAGGATCGAGAGCCGCGTCGCCGAGCGGGGTGCGCGAGAGCAGGGCGTCGACGTTCCACGTCCGGGACCCGTTGACGGCGGCGTTCACCACACGCGCGCCGAGGAGGCGCTGCAGATGGCCGGCGATGCCGAGGCCGGACTCGTCGCCCGCGCCGTGCGCGACCGAGTCGCCGAGGATCACGATCGTCGCGGCGTGGAGCGGGAGGGCGAGGAAGAGGAGCAAGACCGCGCGCTTCATCGATAGGAGCTACGCGCGGCGGCGCGGCGGGTTGCGTTATCCTCCCCCGCCATGGCAGACCTCGCACAGCTTTACTCCGACCATCTGCGCACCGTCCGCGAGCGGCACGACCTCGCGCTGGCGGAGAGCGGGTTCGATCACCTGGCCATTTACGCCGGCGAACAGCGGTACATGTTCCTCGACGACATGCCCTATCCGTTCAAGGTCAACCCGCACTTCAAGGCGTGGGTGCCGGTGGTCGACAACCCGCACTGCTTCCTCATCTACAAACCCGGCGAGCGGCCGCGGCTCGTCTACTGGCAGCCGGTCGACTATTGGCACAAGCCGGCCGATCCGCCGAGCGGCTTCTGGGTCGATCACTTCGACGTCCAGGTCATCGCCAATCCGGAGGATGCCAAGCAGTTCTTCCCCAAGAGCGGGCGGACGGCGGTCATCAGCGAGTACGACCCGGAGGGCAACCCCGAGACGCTGATGCATCACCTGCACTTCCTCCGCGCCTGGAAGACGGAATACGAGATCGAGTGCATGCGCCGGGCGAACGAGCTCGGGGCGCGGGGGCATCGGGCGGCGGAGCGCGCCTTCCGCGCGGGCGAGTCGGAGTACGAGATCCACCTGGCCTACCTTCGCGCGGCGAGCCACACGGAGGAGGAGCTGCCGTACGGCAACATCATCGCCCTCAACGAGCACGCGGCGGTGCTGCACTATTACCAGCACGACCGGCAGCGGATCGATCCGACGCGGCGGCACTCGTTCCTCATCGATGCCGGCGCGCAGTTCTACGGCTACGCATCGGACATCACCCGTACCTACTCCAAGGACCACGACGAGTTCCACGACCTCATCGAAGCCATGGATGCGATGCAGCAGTCGCTCGCGGCCGAGGTGCGGCCGGGGCTGAACTATCCGGATTTGCACCTGCTCGCGCACCGCAAGGTGGCGCAGATCCTGGCCGACTTCGAGTTCGTGCGCGGCCTCGACGCGGATGGCATCGTGGAGCAGCGGGTCAGCAGCACCTTCCTGCCGCACGGCGTCGGGCACTTCATCGGCCTGCAGGTGCACGACGTCGGAGGCTTCATGGCCGACAAAAGCGGCAAGACGATCGCCAAGCCGGAGGGGCATCCGTACCTCCGCCTCACGCGCGTCGTCGAGCCGACGCACGTCTTCACCATCGAGCCCGGCCTCTACTTCATCGAGCCGCTGCTGGCCGAGCTGCAGAAGAGCGAGGCGTCGCGGCACGTGAACTGGGAGAAGGTCGATCGCTTCCGCAAGTTCGGCGGCATCCGCATCGAGGACGACGTGGTGGTGACGGAGGACGGCCACGAGAACCTGACCCGCGACGCGTTCGCGCGCGCCGGCCACGAGCCGGTGCGTCGGTCGGCCTAGCCTTTCCGGACGCTAGGCTTGCAGGTGGGTGCTGTCGCGGTCCACGCCGGGTGCTCGCTGATCAGCCGCAGCGATGCATCGAGCAGCCCTTGGTTCTCCGGCTTGTTCAGCCACGTCGAGCGTCCGGAGGGATGTGGCAGGACCACGACATCGAAGGCATGCCCGGCGCGTCGCGCGCGGTGCAGCACGCCCACCGCATCCTTCAATTGGCTGATGCCGAGCAGTTGCGCGGAGGCCAAAGTGCCGACGGCGATGACGAGCCGCGGGCGGAGGATGCGCAGCTCGCGGTCGAGGTGCTCGCCGCAGCGGGCGATCTCTTCCGCGTCGGGGACGCGGTCGCCGCCCGCCTTCGGATCGCGGCCCGGAAAGCACCGAATGACGGCGCCGATGTGCACCGTGCTCCGAAACTCCTCCTCCGATATGCCGAGGCGGTCGCGGAACCAGGTGAAGAGGCGCTTGCCGGCGGTGTAGGCGAAGGGGCGGCGGGAGTCGGCCTCGTGCGGGCCCGGCGCCTGGCCGACGAGCATCACGCGCGCGCCCGCCACCGCGCCGGTGACCGGCTGCCCGACGACGTTCGGGCAGGCGCGGCAGGCGTGGAGCAACTGCAGATGACGTTCGAGCGCTGCTACCATAGCGACGCCCATGAAACGCCTCCTCGCGCTGCTCCTCTTCCTCCCCGTCTCAGCCAGTGCCTGGACCCGCGCGTCCGACGAGCGGATCGCGAAGAAGAGCGCGCAGCTCGCCCCTCCCGACCTCCGCCTCCTGCTCGATCACTTCGAGACGGACTACAAAGCCGGCCTCGAGCGCGCGCAGTCCGAGGAAGGGGCGGAGTCGCATCATTACTTCGTGCTGTCGCGGCAGGGGAAACTGCGGGAGCGCATCGAGCGGGAGACGGCGGAGTCGATCGCGATGATCCGCAAGGGCGATCCGATGCCGCGCGTCGTCGAGCGCCTGGGCATGCTCGCGCATCTGGTCTCGGATGCGAACAACCCGTTCCACATCGCCAACGACGACCCGCGCCTGGACGCCTCGCACAACGACTTCGAGCAGTACTTCGAGCGGCGCATGCCGAAGTTCGCCACGGTCTTCTACGGCCTCGACGCCGACTTTCGGATCGGCGCGTATCTGGACAAGACGTTCGCCCGCACGTCGCGCCTCTACCCGCTCATGGGCGAGGAGTACTTTCGGTTTGGGGAGCGGCGGACGAGCGCGGAGTTCGACGACCGCTCGACTGCGTTCGGCGTGGCGGCGGTCTGCTACTCGCACGCGGTGACCGACCTCGTGAACCTCTACTACTACATCTGGCGCGAGGCCGGCGGCGACGTCCGCAGCGCCGCCGCGATGCGCAGCGGCAACCTGGTCGTGAATGCGAATTGAACGAGCGATCCTCTCCGTCTCCGACAAGACCGGCATCCTCGAATTGGCCCGCGCGCTGACGGCGCGCGGCGTGGAGATCCTCTCCACCGGCGGGACGGCCAAGCACCTCGCCGACGCCGGCATCCCCGTCACTCCCATCGCCTCGTGGTCCGGCGCCCCCGAGATCCTCGGCGGACGGGTAAAGACCCTGACGCCGAAGGTCTTCGGGGCCATCCTCCACGACCGCGCGAACACCGCTCATCTCGATGATGTCCAGCGCCTCGGCATCCCGCCGATCGACCTCGTGGTAGTGAACCTCTACCCCTTCGAGCAGACCGTCGCGCGCGAGGGGGTGACGATCGAGGAGGCCATCGAGCAGATCGACGTCGGCGGCCCGTCGATGCTCCGCGCCGCGGCGAAGAACCACCGGCACGTGCTGCCGTTGTGCGATCCGTCTCTGTACGCGCCGTTCCTGCGCGAGCTCGAGGCTGGCGGGATCAGCGATGACTTCCGCCTGCGCGCGGCCACGGCGGTGTTCGAGAAGACCGCGGCCTACGACGCGGCGATCGCAGGGTTTTTATGTG
>DATEOX010000147.1:0-4013 GCA_035273585.1 Thermoanaerobaculia bacterium | reverse complement strand
ATTGGACCTTCTGGCAGTACTCGGATCGGAGAGTCGTGGCCGGTATCGCCGGCGAAACGGTCGTCGACGTCTTTCACGGCAACCGCGAGGCGCTCCGAAAGTTCATCGCCGACTCAGCGGTCAAGCGCTAGAACCGCACCCTTCCCAACACCCCTTCCGCGGCGTCGTGCGGATTGTTGCGCTTGCGCAGCACGTCCTCGAGCAGCGACTCGTAGTCGGCGCGGGACATCGTGCCGCCGATGAGGCGGTCCATGAACTTCTCCTTCAGGTGCGTCTCGATGCGGATGCGCACCCGCTCGCGGTTGCGGCGATCGAGCTCGCCGGACGAGGCCAGGTAGTCGTAGTGCTTGATGATCGCCGCCTCGAGGTCATCGATCCCTTCCGACTTGGAGGCCACCGTCTTCACGATGGGCGGCACCCAGTCGCCGTGCTCCTCCACCAGCGACATCATCATCGTCACCTCCGTCACGGTCTTGTCCGCGCCGGGGCGGTCGGCCTTGTTCACCACGAAGATGTCGCCGATCTCCATGATGCCGGCCTTGATGGCCTGGATGTCGTCGCCCATGCCCGGCACGAGGACCACGACGTTCGTCTGCACGGTGCGCACGATCTCCACCTCGTCCTGCCCCACGCCGACCGTCTCCACGAGGATGACGTCGAAGCCGGAGGCGTCGAGGAGGTCGACCACGTCGTTCGTCGCCTTGGCAACGCCGCCCAGGAAGCCGCGGGTGGCCATGGAGCGGATGAAGACGCCGCGGTCGGTGTAGAGCTCGGCCATCCGGATGCGGTCGCCGAGGATCGCGCCGCCGGTGAAGGGCGAGGTCGGGTCGACGGCCACGATGCCGACGCGCTTCTCCTGTTTGCGGTAGTGCTTTGCCATCGCCGCGACGAGCGTCGACTTGCCCGCGCCGGGCGAGCCGGTGATGCCGATGATGCGGGCGCGGCCTGTCGATGGATAGATGGCCGCCAGCAGGCGGTCGGCCTCCGGGTCGTCGCGCTCGACAAGGGAGATCGCCTTCCCCAGCGCGCGGTACTTGCCGGCGAGCAGAGCTTGCTCGAGCTGCTCCAGGTCGCTCATGACGCGATCAGGCGCGCCCCGCCTCCGCCAGGAGGTTGCGCGCGATGACCATCCGCTGGATCTCGCTCGTCCCCTCGCCGATCGTGCAGAGCTTCACGTCGCGGTAGTACTTTTCGGCCGGGAACTCCTTGACGAAGCCGTAACCGCCGAAGATCTGCACGCCCTTCTCCGTGGCCCGCACCGCGACTTCGGATGCGTACAGCTTGGCCATGGCCGAGAACTGCGTCACCCGCTCGCCCGCGTCCTTGATCGTGGCCGCCTGCCAGCAGAGGAGGCGCGCGGCCTCGATCTCCGTGGCCATGTCGGCGAGCATGAACTGGATGGCCTGGAAGTCGGCGATCGGCTTGCCGAACGCGGTGCGCTGCTTGGCGTAGTCGCGGGCCGCCTCGTACGCGCCGCGGGCGATGCCCACCGCCAGCGCGCCGATGGAGATGCGGCCGCCGTCCAGCACGCGCATGGCATCGACGAAGCCGTCGCCGACCTCGCCGACGACGTTCGCCGCGGGGACGCGGCAGTCCTCGAGCACCAGCTCCGCCGTGTCGCTGACGCGCATCCCGAGCTTGTTCTCTTTCTTCCCCGCCCGGATGCCGGGGCGGTCCATCTCGATGGCGAACGCCGTGACGCCGCGCTTCGCGTTGCGGTCGTTCACGGCCAGGACGACGGCGATGTTCGCGTAGGTCGCGTTGGTGATGAAGTTCTTGGTGCCGTTCAGGACCCAGTCATCGCCGTCTTTCACGGCGGTGGTGCGCAGGCCGCCCGCGTCGCTGCCCGAGCCGGGCTCGGTCAGGCCCCAGGCGCCGATCCACTCGCCGCTGGTCAGCTTGGGCAGCCACTGCTTCTTCTGCGCGTCGTTGCCGGCGAGGTAGATGTGGCCGGTGCCGAGGGAGTTGTGCGCGGCGACGCTGAGACCGAAGCCGCTGTCGACCACGCCCAGCTCTTCGATGACATTGACGTAGTCGACGTACGACAGCGCCGCCCCGCCGTACTCCTCCGGGAAGGTGACGCCGAGGAGGCCGAGCTCGCCGGCACGCTTGAAGGTGTCGACCGGAAAGTGCTGCGCTTCGTCCCACTCGGCGAGGTGCGGCTTGATCTCGCTCTCGCCGAACTCGCGCACCATTGTCTTGATCTGAAGCTGCTCGTCGCTGAGACGAAAGTCCATGGAGGTCGCTCCTCGAATCGTCGGATTGGCTCGGGATGTGGGAGGCGCGCGCCGCTGGGGCGGGTCCCACCGCGTCAGGCCAGGTGGCGCATTCTAGCACCGGCCAAGTGTCATTCTGAGCCGCGCAGACGGCGAAGAATCCGCACCTTCAGGCGTGGCGCAAGATCGGTACGGATCCTTCACCGTCTGCGCGGCTCAGGATGACCCATCATCCCCCACACGATCCCCAACCAATACGTTGCATGGTGCGCGGCAAACGCGAGCGGGATGAGCGGCCACTTCGCTTTCGGCAGCCTCGTCACCCGGGCACCGAGGATCAGAGTCATCAGGATGTACGGCGGCAGAAGCAGGGGCCAGAGCACGATGCCGAGCGCGCCGGCGATCAGAAAGGCGCTCACCTTCGGGTCGCGGCGACCGCGCATGAAGAGCTGGCCGGTCTTGACCCGGTAGCGCCAGCGCTGGCGGAGGTACGGCCCGGGAAACGCGCGGCGCCGATGGAAGACGCGGACGCCGTCGTGATGCACGACCTTGCCGCGAGACATCAGCGACTCGAGCAGCGCCGTGTCCTCGCCGATGTAGCCGATCGACTCGTCGAAGCCGGTAAAGGCCGAGCGCCTGACGAACAGGTTCACCAGCGCGATGTCCGACGCGCGCTTCAGGGCGAAGATGCCGCGGCGGTTCTCGTGGCAGGCGACGCCGCTGCCGATGAGTGGCGTGGCCAAGAGCGTTTCGGACATCAGCTCGGCCGGCGTGGAGTCATCCGGAGCGGGGTCCGGGCCGCCCAGCGCGAGGACATCAGGATGCTGATCGAGATAGCCGGCTGCGGTGGAGAGCCAGCGCGGATCGGCCGTCGCATCATCATCGATGAAGGCCAGAAGCTCGCCGGTCGACGCGGAAACTGCTCGATTTCTACGAGTTGCGGGATTACGATTCGGCTCGACCACGTTACGCACGCGGGTTTCGGAGGGCAGCGCGAGCGGCTCGGCCGAGACCACGATCAACTCGAACGGAAACGTCGCGTCCTGACGCAGGACCGACTCGATCGCACGCTCGGCGTCGCCGCCGACCCGCTCGACCGGCATGATGACTGAGACTTTCACCGCATGAAGCTTATCGTTCAAATCCCCGCCTTCAACGAAGAAGCCACGATCGCCCAGACCCTCCGCGACATCCCGAAGAAGATCGACGGCGTCACCTCCATCGAGACGCTGGTCATCGACGACGGCAGCACGGACAACACGGTCGAGGCCGCGCGCAAGGCCGGCGCCACTCACGTGGTGCAACTCCGCTCCCACCGCGGCCTCTCCGCCGCGTTCGTCGCCGGCATCGACGCCGCCCTCCGCCTCGGAGCGGACATCATCGTCAATACCGACGCGGACAATCAGTACAGCGGCGCGGACGTGGCCAAGCTCGCCGGTCCGATCGTGCGCGGCACCGCGGAGTTGGTGATCGGCGACCGCGAGGTGGCCAACTCGCCGCACATGTCGGGCATGAAGCGGATGCTCCAGCGCCTCGGCAGTTGGACGGTCGGCCGCGCCTCGGGGCTGACGGTCGGCGACGTGACGAGCGGCTTCCGCGCCTTCTCCCGCGACGCGGCCATGCAGATCAATGTCTTCAACCCTTTCACCTACACCCTGGAGACGGTGATCCAGGCCGGCAACCGCAACCTCGGCGTGCAATCGGTGCCCATACGGACGAACGCCCCGACCCGCCCGTCGCGCCTCTATCGCGGCGTCGGCACCTACCTGCGCAAGTCGGTGGCGACGATTTTCCGCA
>DATEOX010000146.1:0-3367 GCA_035273585.1 Thermoanaerobaculia bacterium | reverse complement strand
CAGCCGCAGTTCACGTACGGGCCGCAGACGATCGTCTGGAAGACGCGGATCCTGCCCTTCTGCATCTTCAAGATCGGCGACTCGGGACGTCCCACGCGCAGCTTCCTGAAGCTGCTCGACGAGATGCTCGGCCATGCGCTCCAGGGAAACATCTACGTCAAGCTGTCCCTGCTCAACCTTCTCCTCCAGCTCATGAACATGGGCCTTCCGTTCGACAAGATGTACGACAAGAGACTCGGGCGCGGCGCATTGCGGCTGCCGTACACGCCGGCCTGCGGGACCGACATCGAGGCGCACATCCGCGACCAGGTGAACGTCTCGTTCGGCGGCCTGACCGTGGCCCTGTACGACGTCGAGTCGCTGCAGGCGTTGCAGGAGGATGTCCAATACAACGCCGACTGGATGCAGGCGGTAGCGCCGATCTAGCTCTCCTCGTCGCGCGAGAACGTCATCGTCTCCCCCTCCTCCCCTTCGATCACGTACCGCTCCACGGGGCCAAAGATGGCCTTCCGCTCCTCGTCCGTGCAGGTCGGCAGGTACACGCGCAGCACGCGCGGATCGTAGAAGCGGAAGTAGACCGAGCGACCGTCGGGGAGCTGGGCCATGATGAAGCGCCGGAAGTGCGCGCGCAGCGCCTCCATCTTCACGGTCGATGTGAGAAACACGCCCCACGCCTTCCCCCACCCGTTCTCCAGCAGCCACGGCGTGAAGCCGGACGCGGGGTCGAGCGCGACGAGATACGGCGCGACCTCGGCCATGGTCACGGCGGCGTCGCCGCGGTAGAGGCAGCACCAGTCGCAGTCGGCGGCGAGGAGGGCGGGGTAGACGGCGTCGTCGCGCGCGGCGTCGAGGAGGGCGAAGGCGCGCGGCGCCTCCTCGTCCAGAGGCGCCGGCCAGAGGGCGTCGATCAGATCAGGCATTCGACTCGACGAAGGGGCTGCCCGACCGGGCCGCCGACTTCATTCACGGACACTGCTCCGCCGTCTTGTCCGGCGGAGCCTCGTACGGCTCGACGAACGGCGCGCCCGACCGGGCCGCCGACTTCATTCAGGGACACTGCTCCGGCGGCGCGAGCTTGCGCAGGCGGAGGGTGTTCTCGTTCTGCTTTGCGATCGATGTGATGGCCGTCATGTTCAAACCTTGTGCAGTTCCACGAGCTTGTCGCGCGTCGTCTGGTCGGCCTCGCCCGTCACTTCCATCTGCTGCTCGGTCTGGAAGAGCGTGATGGCCGCGGCGAGGCCGGGGCCGGCGATGCCGTCGAGCGCGCCAGTGTAGTAGCCGAGATTCGCCAGGCGCTGCTGAACGCCGAGGGTGTGGGCGACGGGGCAGAGCGCGCTGAGCTGCACCTGCTGCGTCCACGGGTTGGGCAGGCCGGGCTCCTCGAGCCAGACCTTCAGCTCCCCGTCGCGCGCGAGCGGATCGACGAAGCACTCGATCTTGCCCGTGTCGTCGCTCGTCCCCTGCTGCGTTTTCCCCTCCACCGTCAGCTCGTACTTTTTTCCGGCGAAGGCGTTGCCTTCATCATCCTGCAGCACGAGAGTGAACTTCACCGGGACGCCGATGCGCTTGAAGACGTACGCCGCGCCAGCCTCGCGCGGCTCTTCCTTGATCCGCAGCGGCATGACGGTGACACGGTCGCCCGGCAGGAGCACCTCGCCCTTGTCGCGCCCGTCCTTCAGCGCCTGGTTCGCCGGGTCGTTCCAGATCGTGTCCGGCAGGTGGCCGTGACGCGCGGCGATGGAGACGATGCAGTCGCCGGGCTCGACGACGCAATCGCCGTCTCCAAGGGGGGTCGGTTCTTCCATAACGGTGGCTGCCCAAGATTACCGTAAAATTGGAGGGCTCCCATGCGCCTCTTTCTCCAGGACGGACCGGCTCGGCTGCAGATCCTCTCCCGAAGCCACATGCGCGAGTTCCGCGACGTAGGCGCGGCGCGCGACTTCCTCCGGCCGCTCCTGGCCCACGCCGGCAACGCGCATGCGGTGCGCAACGCCCTCGGCTTCGCGCCGGCCGCGGACGACCTGGTCGAGCACCTGGCCAACCGGATGGTGCACGAGGGGCTGCAGGTCATCTCCTGTGCCGACTCCTACCTCGCTTCCATCCTCGGCACGTTCACCGAGGCGTCGTCGACAGCCTCGACGCCGCCCGCGCAGGCGACCACGCCGCTGCAGGATGAAGAGGCGGCGCAGCAGCAGCCGGCGCCTCCTCCCGAAGAGAAGCACTACATCGAGATCGAGCTGGTCGATGAGGAGGGCAAGCCGATGGCCGACGAGGCGTACCTCATCGAGCTGCCCGACGGCACGCAGCGCACCGGCCGTACGGACGTCAACGGCAAGGCGCGCATCGACGGGATCGATCCGGGGACGGCGAAGGTGTCGTTTCCGGACTATGACAAGCCGGTGTATGAGAAGAATTGAAAATTGAGAATTGAGAATGAAAAACCTCGAAAGCCGCGTGAGTTTCAGGTTCTTTTCTCAATTCTCAATTCTCAATTCTCAATTCGGTTAACCATGCCCTTTCACGACGTCCAGCAAGGCGAAACCATCATCGGCATCGCGGCGAAGAACGGCCTCGACAGCGCCGACACGGTCCTGAACCGCTCGGAGAACGCCGACCTGAAGAAGGTCCGCCCCGATCCCGGCATCCTCAAAACGGGCGACAAGGTCTTCGTGCCGAACCGTGAGCTGCGGCAGGAGCAGTGCGCCATCGATGCCTCGCACAAGTTCGTGGCCAAGAAACCGAAGGCATGGATCCGTTTGGTGGCCCACGACGTCGACGGCAAGGTGCTGGGCAAGAGCTACGAGCTCCGCGTGTGGGGGAAGGTCGCGTCGGGCGCGATCCCCGCGGATGGCATCCTGGAATTGCAGGTGCCGGTCGACGCCACCGACGGCATCCTCTTCATCACCAAGGACGACGGCACTGTCGACCGCTGGGACCTCCGCCTCGGCTACATGGATCCGATCGCCGAGATCAGCGGCGTGCAGGCCCGCCTGACCAACCTCGGGTTTCGCACGGGCGATCCGACCGGCGTGCTGGATGACGACACGAAGGCGGCCATCAGCGCGTTCCAGGCGTACATCGGCGTGGAGGTCACGGGCGCGATCGACGACACGCTGCGCCAGAAGCTCACCTCCTTTTATGATCCGGCGCAGGACGAGTCGACGCAGAAGGCATCGTCATGACGAAGTTCGCCTTCATCCAGCTCTCCGCGGCGCAGGGGACGGGCGGCGACAAGCTGCGGCCGGCGTCGTGGATCGAGGTGCAACTCGTCGGCGAGGACGGCGCGCCGGTGCCGAACGAGACGTACGCCATCACGCTGCCGGGCGGCAAGGTGGTCAGCGGCGCGCTGGACCGCGAGGGGAAGGTG
>DATEOX010000145.1:0-4411 GCA_035273585.1 Thermoanaerobaculia bacterium | reverse complement strand
GTACGAGCTGGCTGGCCAGGGCCAGGCGCTTGATCTCCACGATCAGCGGCGCCAGCCGCTCGGCCTGCGTCGACCAGTGCCGGTCGTAGACTTCCTGCACGTCCGTCTGGATGCGCCGGTAGTTCGCGTAGCGGCGCTCGGCCGCGATGCGCGCCGCGCGCCCTTGCGCCAGGCGGGCCTTGCTCGCCTCCAGGCGCTCATCCAGCGCCGCGAGGCGGTTCTCGTACTGCACCCGGTAGGTGAAGAAGAAGACCGTGTTCGCCGCCAGGAGGATGGCCAGCACGGCCAGCAGGAGGCGCTTCTCTTTCCAGATCATCAGCGCACCACCTTGGCCGAGGACGGTCTGTAGTCGACGATCAGGGCGAAGGCGAAGCCGCCCTTCTCCTGCGCCGTCTCCACGCTCGGGAACGGGTTGGCGAAGCTCCCTTCGCGGTTGAAGCGGTTCAGCGTGTTCACCATCGCGTCCGGCGTCTTCCCCTCGCAGTTGAGCTGCAGGCGGACCGTGCCGCTCGGGTCGAACGTGGGAGCGATGGAGACGATGCGCACGTCCTGCGACACCACGTTCTCCAGGTGGTCGAGCAGCTCGCTCCAGGAGAAGGAGCGCTGCGCGAGCTGGGAGTTGATGAAGCGCGTCTGGCCGTCCAGCGCGGCCAGGTTGAGGCTCTTGAGCTGCGCGTCGACCGCCTGCGCGCGGCGGTACTCCTGGTCCGCCTGGGCGTCGAAGCGCTCGATGTCCGCCCGCGTGGTGCTGGTCGAGCGGCGGTAGTGATAGAAGGTGTCGATGTTGTTCAGCATCAGGTAAGCGATCAACAAAGACGTCACGACCACCACCGCGTACACGGGGCGGTAGTCCCGGTAAGGACGGGAGGCGAGGTTGAGATGGATCGGTTTCACCCGGTGAATACTCCTGTGCAGGCGGTCAGCTCGGCATCGAAGTCCGACGCCTCCGGCAGCGCCCCTTCGACGAAGTCCTGCACGCCGATGCTCCGCACCGGCGCCGCGAACTCCTCGGCCACGACCTGCTCGACCTCGCGGTCGAGATGGTTGCCCGCGATGTAGCAGCTCTCGAACCCGGTGGCCTGCAGCGTGTCCCGCAGGTAGCTCGCCGAGAGCCGGATCTCCTGCTGCAACGTCCGCTCCGCGTTCAGGTTCCGGGAGCGGATGAACAGCGGCTGCGGGCCGCGGAAGACGGCGGTGGTGAAGTCGGTGTTGCGCACGTAGAGGAACAGACGGTCACGCGCCGTCGCTGCCTCTCGTACGGCGATGGCGTTCCAGATGTTGAGGCCGACCGGCTCGACGAGGACCACTTCCAGCCCCGCCGCGCCGAATACCCGCTCGATGGCCGCCAGCGTCTTCTCCAGCACGCTCAGCACGAGCAGCTTCACATTGCCGTGCGCCTTGTGCAGGACGTCGTACGCCACGCGCAGCTCGGACGGATCGATCGGCAGCGTCCGCTTCAGACTCCAGCGCACCACCTCCGCCGCCTCCGCCTGCTTCTCCGGCAGCGACGGCAGCTCCAGCAGATTCATCCGGAACCAGGCGTCGGGAAGGAGGATCGAGACCTTGTCCCACTTGCCCGTCTCCATCTTCATCCGCCGCAGCCCCTCGGACAGCGCGGATTCGTTGGCCAGCTCCGGCGTGACCAGGCCGGGGACGAAGGTGCCGGCCGGGAGGCGGAAGCTCTTGGCATGGACGATCTGCGGCTCCTTCTTCCCCGCCGCCAGGCGCGCGTGGACGAAGGAGTCGAGGTCGAGGACGATGACGTCAGGTGGAAACGTTCGAGCCATTGCGCGGTCCTTACTCGACGAACGTGACCTTGTTGATCTCGCGCAAGGTCGTCTTTCCTTCCATCACTTTCAGCAGCGCCGACTCGCGGAGGAAGGTCATCCCCTCCTCCTTCGCCGCATGCTTGATCTCCGAGGCCGGCCGGCGGTCGAGGATCATGGTCCGGATGCGGTCGGAGAGGTCGAGCAGCTCCGAGATCGCCGAGCGGCCGTGGAAGCCGGTGCCGTTGCACTCCAGGCAGCCCGCCCCCTCGAAGAACTTCCGGCCCCGGTACTCCTTCGGATCGAGGCCCGACTCGACGATGAACGCGTCGCTGTAGGTGACCTCGTGCCGGCAGTTGTCGCAGATGCGGCGCACCAGGCGCTGGGCCAGCACGCAGTTGAGCGCCGACACGAAGTTGTAGAGGTCGACCTTCATGTTCAGGAAGCGGCCGAGGACGTCGACGACGTTGTTGGCGTGGACGGTGGTGAAGACGAGGTGGCCGGTGAGGGCCGACTGCACGGCGATCTGCGCCGTCTCCTCGTCGCGGATCTCACCGACCATGATCTTGTCCGGATCGTGGCGGAGGATGGCTCGCAGCCCGCGGGCGAACGTCAGCCCCTTCTTCTCGTTGACCGGGATCTGCGTGATTCCTCGGAGCTGATACTCGACCGGGTCTTCGATCGTGATGATCTTGTCTTCCGACGACTGGATCTCGGAGAGCGAGGCGTAGAGCGTGGTCGTCTTGCCCGAGCCGGTGGGGCCGGTGACGAGCACCATGCCGTACGGCTCCTTGATGAACTTGCGGAATTTGACCAGCATCCCCTCGTCGAAGCCGAGGATGTCCAGGCGGAGGTTCTTGAAGTCCTTGTTCATCGACTCCTTGTCGAGGATGCGGATGACGCTGTCCTCGCCGTGAGCCGTGGGGACGATGGAGACGCGGAAGTCGATGGCCCGGCCGGTGAGGCGGAGCTTGAAGCGGCCGTCCTGCGGCACGCGCTTCTCTGCGATGTCCAGCTCGGACATGACCTTGATGCGGGAGATGATGGTGGAGTGGTGGCGCTTGTCGATCGGGTCGAGCGCCTCGTAGAGCACGCCGTCGATGCGGTACTTGACCACGACTTCGTTGTCGCGCGTCTCGATGTGGATGTCCGAGGCGCGGCGCTGGATGGCGTTGAAGACGATGGAGTCGACGAGCTTGATGATCGGCGACGACTCCTGGTTCGTGATCGAGTCGATGGTCAGCGTCTCTTCGCCGTCGTCGTCCTCGCCCACGAGCTGCATGCGGAAGCCTTCCGTGGCTTCGTCGAGTACGCGCTGGGTCGACTCCGACTTTTCCAGCTTCTCCCGGATGGCCGCCGGCGAGGCGACCTTCACCTTCAGCGGCGCCCCGAGGAGCAGCTCCAGCTCGTCCAGCTTGAGCACGTCCGTCGGGTCGCCGACGACGACCGCGATGTGCCCGTTCTCCCGCCGCTCGGGCAGGAACTGGTAGCGGATCATCAGATCGAGCGGAATGGTGCGGAAGAGCTCGTGATCGATCTGGAAATGCTCCAGGTCGATGTACGGGAACCCGTACTGGTCGGCGATGCGCTTGGCGCGCGCCGCCTCGCCGGTCGGGTCGGCATTCTTGTAGAGCGTGCGTGGATCGGCAGCCATGGTCGTTTATTGGTTCCCTACGCTGGAGAGCTGGAACAGCGGGAGGTAGAACGCGTACAAAAGCACGGCGATGACTCCTCCCATGACGACGAGGATGATCGGTTCGATCGCCGCCACCACGCGTGAGAGTCTCGCCTCGATTTCCTCGTCGTAGAACTCGCTGACGTTGGTCAGCATTTCCGTCAGGGCGCCGGTCGATTCGCCCACTTTGATCATCTCCACGGCCAGGTCGGAGATCACTTCCGTCTCCTCCAGCGAGCGCCACAACGGCTCCCCTTCGCGCACGTTCTGTACGATGCCGAAGATGCGCTGGGAGATCAGTTGGTTCGTCACCGACTGGGAGGCGATCTCGATGGCCGGCACCATCGGCGTGCCGCCCGAGAGCAGCGTGCCGAGGGACTGGGTGAACTGCATGATGGCGAAGCGGTGCAGGATGCCGCCCACCAGCGGGATCTTCAGCTTGAAGCGGTCCCACGCCACCCGCCCGGTGGTGCTGATCCACCGCCGCAGGAGGAGGACGCCCACCACGGTGCCGATCAGCACGAGCAGGAAGTTGCTCCGCAGTGTCCCGGCGAATCCGATCATGAATCGCGTGAACGGCGGCAGCTCCTTGCCGAACCCGGTGTAGAACTCGGCGAACTTGGGGATGACGAAGGTGAGCATCACCATCACCATGCCGAAGGAGAGGACGACCAGAACGGAGGGGTAGATCAGCGCGCCGACGACCCGCTTGCGCAGGTTGACGATGATCTTCTGGTAGCGAAGGAAGCGCCGCAGCACGCCTTCCAGGTCGCCGGACCGCTCGCCTGCGCGCAGGGAGGTCGAGTAGATCGGCGGGAACATGTCGCCGTACGAGGCGAAGGCGTCGGAGAGGGCCACGCCCGACTTGATCTTCTCCCGCACGTCTTCCAGGACGGCCCGGAAGCGGAGGTTCTTCTGCCGCTCGAGCATGATGTCGAAGGACTGGATGATGGGCAGGCCGGCCTTGACC
>DATEOX010000144.1:0-23225 GCA_035273585.1 Thermoanaerobaculia bacterium | reverse complement strand
TGGAGACGCTGCGCGCCGCGCTGGCGGCCATCGAGGAGTGCCCCGGCGCGGAGACGGCGGAGCTGGTGCGGCGGCGCTACGAGTTGCTCCTCCGGCGCGCGGAGGGCGGCAGCGAGGATGAGGACGCGATGCAGCGCGAGCTGGCCATCGACGCGGAGGTGGTGCGCACCGCGACGGCCGCCGAGCGGCAGCGGCTCGCAGCGTTGCGCGCGAACGGGACGATCGGCGACGCGGCGTTCCAGCTCGTGGAACAGGAGCTGGACTGGGAGGAGCTCGATCTCCAGCAGTTGGTGCGGGCGTCATCCTGATCCGCGATCGAAGGATTCCGGTCGCATCGCCCCTCCAACGGGCATGCGCTCGCTGCTCGCCACCGGTTTTCTGATCGTGCTCGTTGCCTTGCCGCTGACGGCGGCCGAGCCGCTGTATGGCGTCTCGGTCGTGCACGCGGCGTCGCTGTGGCCTCTCACGAAAGGGAGCGGCGTCAAGGTCGGCATCATCGACACCGGCATCGACGCCGCGCATCCGGCGCTGCAGGCGGCGTATCGCGGCGGCTATGACTTCGTCCACGGCGACTCTGTTCCGGAGGAGGAGTCGAGCGGTCACGGCACGTTCGTGGCCGGCGTCGTCCTGCAGGTGGCGCCGGAAGCGGAGATCTACGCGCTGAAGATCTACGGGAAGGAAAACTCCTTCGAGACAGCGGACCTGGTCCGGGCCATCGACTGGGCCATCGCGCACCAGCTCGACGTGCTGAACCTGTCGTTTGCGATGACCGCGCGCCTCGGCGACGCTCGGCGCGCGCTCGATCGCGCGGAAGCGGCCGGCATCGTCGTCGTCGCGGCCGCGGGAAACAATGCCTCCGCCGTCGACTACCCGGCGGCCTTCGATACGACCATCGCCGTGGGCGCCATCGACGGCCACCTAAACGCCGCCGCGTTCTCCAATCACGGACCGGAGCTCGACCTGGCCGCGCCCGGCGTCGACATCTACTCCCTCGCGGCGCGCGGCAGCGGGCTCAGTGCAACGATCACCGCCGGCCCGGTCACCATCAGCGCGACGGCGTTCAGCGGCACGCGGACGGGCGACGTCAGCGGCACCCTGATCGACTGCGGCGTCGGCCGGCTCGACCAGATCCCGCTGACGCTCGCGGGCAACGTGGCCATGCTCCGGCTGGACGCGGACTTTCCGCTCGGCGACGCGCTGGGTAATGTCCTCCGCGGGGGCGCGGCGGCGCTCGTGGTGGTCAACGGCGAGCCGCACTTCCATTACGCGACGGTCAATCCGCCGGGGGTACTGCCGCCCACCGCATCGGTCGGCAGCGACGACGCGCAGCGCCTCACGGTCGGTCAGACTGTACGCGTCGTCAGCACCCTCGGCGACTACAAATTCAGCAACGGCACGTCACACGCCGCGCCGCACGTGGCCGGGGTCGCGGCCCTGCTGCGGGGCCTCGCTCCCGACGCGCGCCCCGCCGCAATCCGAAACGCACTGTACATGTCCGCCCAGGACGCCGGCGCGGCGGGACGCGATGACGACTACGGCTGGGGGATCGTCGATGCCTCGGCCGCGGCGCGGCTGCTCGCGCCGGAGAAGTTGCCACCGCCGCGCCGCCGGGCAACCCTCCGCTGATCGAGGTCAGCCGAAGAGCTCGAACCGCTCCTCGTCCGCCGTCGTACGGGCCAGGCGGGCGCGGAGGATGTCGGCCGGGCTGAGGAAGCCGACCACGCGGCGCGTCTCGTCGACGACGACGCAGCGGTCGGCGCCGCGCATCTGCATCCGGCGCACGACCTCGATGAGCCGCTCGCCCGCGTCCGCGACGAGCTTCGGCTGCTCGACCAGCTCGCCGATCGGTTGCGCCGCATCGCTGCGCTCCAGCGCCGCGCGCAAGACGACGCCCATCAGGCGCCCGCCATCATCGATGACCGGATAGACGCGGTGCCGCGCGGAGGCCAGCGCCTCCCCCACCGCCACCTCCGCCCGAAGCGCGACCGGCTCCCGCGTCATGGCCTCGGCCACGGAGACGGCGGCCAGCGGATCGGCGGCGTCATGCCCTTCGATCCAGCCCTCGTCGAGCATCTGCTGCTCGACCATGCTGTGCCGCGAGATCACGCGGGAGACGGCCACGGAGAGCGAGACGGCGAGCATCAGGGGGACGATGAGGTCGTAGTCGCTGGTCAGCTCGACGGCGATGAGCACGGCGGCGATCGGGCTGCGCAGCAGGCCGGCGAAGAACGCTCCCATGCCCACCAGCGCGTACGCCTTCGGATCGATGGCCGCCGTGGGGAAGAGTTGCCGCGCGGTATCGCCGATGGCCGCGCCGAGGGCGGCGCCCATGAAGAGCGACGGGGCGAAGGTGCCGCCGAGGACGCCGGCGCTGATGGCGATGGTGAAGGCGATGACTTTCGCGACGAAGGCGATGCCGGTGGTGGCGCCGTTGTCGCCGCCGTGGAGCCAGAACGAGACGCTGTCGTATCCGACGCCGAGGATGGACGGCACGGCCAGGCCGATGGCGCCGATGAGCAGGCCGGCGAGCGAGACGCGCATCACCGTCGACGGCATGATGCGGGCGCACCAGCGGCGCAGGACGTGGATGACCCGGATGGCGTAGCCGGAGATGCCGCCGCATAGGAGGCCGACGATGGCGAAGCCGAGGAGCTCGCGCCAGTTGCTCCAGACGGAGGCGCTGGCGGCGAGGAGCGGCCTGCCGCCGAGGAGCGCCTTCTCGACGACAGCCGCCGCGACGGCGCCGACCAGCACGCCGCCGAGCAGCCCGCGGTCGGCGGCGCCGAAGACTTCCTCGAGGGCGAAGACGACGGCCGTGATCGGCGTGTTGAAGACGGCGGCGATACCGGCCGCCACGCCGACGGGGATCATCCCGCGGACGAGCTTGCGCGGGAGGCGCAGCCAGCGGGCGATGGCCGCCGAGACGCCGCTGGTCACGACGACGATCGGCCCCTCCGGCCCGAGCGGCGCCCCCGCGCCGAGGGAGAGCGGCGTGGCCAGGAAGGTCGCGGCGATGGCTCGCGTGCCGAGGAGCGACGGGTCGGCGTTGTAGGCCATCCGCACCCGGGCCAGGTTCGCCCCGACCGCTCCGGGCGCGAGGCGCCTGATGATCAGTGCCAGCCCGGCGAAGGTGAGCGAGGGGATGCCGAGGAAGAGGGCGACGCGTAAGGCGCCATGCGTCTCCAGCGCGCGGCCGAGGAGCAGCCGGCGGGCGAGCTCGACATACTGGTGGAAGAGCACCGCCAGCACGCCGCAGATCGCGCCGATGACCACGAGGGTGAGGAGGAGGAACCGGCGCGCCAGCGAGCGCAGGCGCGGGAGGAAATGCATGGGGGCCAACGTATCACGCTGCGCGCGGCCGCCGCTCCGTCAGCATCACAGCGTCACCAGCTCCAGATTCGCAATCTCCTGTTCCAGGAAGTCGCCGGCGATCCTTCTGAACCGCTCCGTCGCATCGGTGACGAGGAAGTGATGCACCGGCTCGCCGTTCGCCGGTTGCTCGCCGAGGGCGTCGCGCACGGCGAGGGCGGTGGTCTCGGCGGAGTCGACGATGCGGACGGCGTCGCCGACGACCTGCTCGATCGTCCCGCGCAGGATGGGGTAATGCGTGCAGCCGAGGACGAGCGTGTCGATGCCGGCGTCGATGAGCGGCTCGAGGTAGATCTCCGCCACCTCGCGCGCCACGTGCGTGTTGGCCCACCCCTCCTCCGCCAGCGGCACGAAGAGCGGCGCCGCGGACTCGATGACGTCCACATCGGCCTTCAGCCGCTTGATGGCCTTCGTGTACGCCCGGGCCCGCACCGTCCCCTCGGTGGCGATGACGCCGATGCGCCCCTTCGTCCGCTCCACCGCCGCCCGCGCCCCCGGCTCCACGACGCCGATGACCGGGATGCCCAACTGTTCCTGGAGGGTGGGGAGGGCGGCGGAGGTGGCGGTGTTGCAGGCCACGACGAGCATCCGGATGTCCCGCGCGAGCAGATGCCGCGCCGCCTCGAGCGAGTACCGCGTCACCGTCTCCGGCGACTTCGTCCCATACGGCACCCGCGCGCAGTCGCCGAGGTAGACGAGCGGCTGATGGGGCAACACTCTCGCAATTTCGCGGAAGACGGTGAGGCCGCCGACGCCGGAGTCGAAAACGCCGATCGGGCCGGTGGCCCGGATTGAGGATTGAGGATTGAGGATTGAGGATGGCTGGCGCTTCACGCCGCTCGCGGTTCTCACGTCACTCTTTTTCTCAATCCTCAATCCTCAATCCTCAATCCCGTGCGTCGCCGTCAGGCGACGCCCCCCCGCCTTCCCGCTTGATCCCGTACTGCTCGATCTTCTTGTACAGATTCGAGCGCGGCGTATCGATGGCCTCGGCGGTCTTCGACACGTTCCAACCGTGCTCGCGGAGCTTGGCCAGGATGAAGGCCTTCTCCGCTTCGTCCTTGAACTCCTGGAGCGTCGAGAGGCGCATGGCGGAGGAGATGATGTCCGCGGCGGCGCGGAAGAACTCGGCCGGCAGGTCGGTGATGTCGATGGCGTCGCCCGGCCCCATGATCACCAGCCGCTCGATCATGTTCCGCAGCTCGCGCACGTTGCCCCTCCACGGCGCGTCCTGCAGCGCCTTCAGCGCCGCCGGCGTGAATTTCTTCGGGTGCTTGTTGTGCTCCTCGGCGAACAGGTTCGCGAAGTGCTGGGCCAGGACGCCGATGTCCTCTTTTCTTTCGCGCAGCGGCGGCGTTCGGATCGGGATCACATTGAGGCGGTAGTACAGATCCTCGCGGAAGCGCCCGTTGCGGATCTCCTCCGTCAGGTCCTTGTTCGTGGCCGCGATGACCCGGACATCCACCTTCACCACGGTCGCGGAGCCGACCGGCTCGACTTCACCTTCCTGCAGGACGCGCAGCACCTTGGCCTGGGTGCGCATCGACATGTCGCCGATCTCGTCGAGGAAGATCGTGCCGCTGTCCGCGGCGACGAATTTGCCGGTCTGCTTGCGCACCGCGCCGGTGAACGACCCCTTCTCATGGCCGAACAGCTCGGACTCGATCAGCTCCTCGGGGATGGCCGCGCAGTTGACCTGGATGAATGGCATGTTGGAGCGCGAGGAGCGGCGGTGGATCTCGCGGGCGACGAGCTCCTTCCCCGTGCCCGACTCGCCGGTGATCAGGACCGTGGCCTTGGTCGGCGCGGCGCGCTCGATCTGCGACTTGAGGTCGCGCATCTGGGGGGCGTCGCCGACGAGCTGGTACTCCTTCTCCTTCTTCTCCTTCAGCTCGATGTTCTCTTCCTCGAGCGAACGCTGGCGCACGGCGTTGCGGACGGTGAGCAGGAGCTTGTCCCGGTTGAGCGGCTTCTCCAGGAAGTCGTACGCGCCGCGCTTGGTGCACTCGACCGCGGTGTGGACGTCGCCGTGGCCCGAGACCATGATCACCGGCGCGGTGATGCGCTGGGTCTTGAGGTTCTCCAGCACCTCGATGCCGTCCAGGATGGGCATCTTGATGTCGAGCAGGATGGCGTCGTACGGCGTGCGGCCCGCCTTGTCCAGCCCCTCCTGCCCGGAGCGGGCCTCCTCGATGCGGTAGCCCTCGTACTCCAGCGTCATCCGGATGGCCTCCCGGATGCCCGTCTCATCATCAATGACTAGAACGCGATACGCCATACGACTCCCCAGCCCGTGCATGGGCCCGGCCAATTGTATGTTGACGATGGAGAACGGCCGAGAGAGACTCGGCCGGCGATGCAGTTCGACGAGGT
Organism: Thermoanaerobaculia bacterium; assembly: GCA_035273585.1. Lineage (GTDB taxonomy): Bacteria > Acidobacteriota > Thermoanaerobaculia > Gp7-AA8 > Gp7-AA8 > JAFAVZ01. Next base: position 17,483 of record DATEOX010000144.1, on the reverse strand, counting down.
GCTGCGCACGTTCAGCGGGTTCTTCGAGCGGGAGGGATCCGGTATGCCGTGGCTGGCGGGCTGGCTGTTCATGCCTGCGCGACTCGAAAGACATCGCGTTTCTGATGGCGCTGCCCGATATTGACCGCGAGAAGGTACGGAACTACTTTGAGCGTGCCGGTCTGTTGAGAATCTACGATGTCCTCGAAAGCGATCGAGCTCGACGTTGACTTCGAGCGGGATGTGCCGACCACACCCGCCGATATCGAAGCGCTCTGGCGCGCGCGCCAGCTTACGCCGCTGAGTGATGCGTCGTACCTCGACTGGCTGACATGGCTGACCAAACAACATCCCGCCTCGGATCACATCACCCCCTGGCCCGAGCCGTTCGAGCTCTAGCCGGCACGGCCGGCTGCGTCGGTTGGCCAAGCCTCAGCGACCCTTCGCGCCCGAGCGCCCGTTCCGCCGCGCAGTCTCCGGCCGCCCGCGCTCCAAGTAGAATGCGCCCGCCATGAACGTCGAGATCGTCCGCGAGCCGAAGCTGTCCAAGATCGACCACCTCTTCCTCCTCCTGTCCGAGAAGCCGCGGGAGGCGAGCCTCGCGCCGTACATCGCGGAGCTGGGGCGGAAGGCGACGGTCGACGCGCGCTTCGAAGGGCGGTCGGACGAGCAGATCACCATCCTCGCCGGCGAGCCGCGGAAGATCACGCTCATCGGCCTGGGCAAGGAAGAGGCGCTGACCATCCGCGGCGCGCGGGCGGCGCTGTACGCGGCGGCCAAGATCGCCAGGCGCAACCGCGACGCGCGTATTGCCGTCCACTTCCCCTACCTCTCCAACGGCCTGGATGCGAACCAGACGACGCGCCTCCTGGCCGACTACCTCGCTGCGGCCGACTACAAGTACGACGTCCATCAGACCCAGAAGAAGGATGAGAAGCAGGTCGTCATCGAGGCGGTCCTCATCCCCCACCCCGACGCCGAGCCGAAGCGGCTGCGCGAGCTGCAGGCGCAGGCGCGCGCCGTCGCCGAGGGTGTCAAAACGGTCCGCGACCTCGGCAACGGGCCGGGCAACATCGTCACGCCGGCGCACATCGCCGACCGCGCCGCCGAAGTGGCGAAGAGCGTCGGCGTGAAAGTCACCGTCCACGACAAAAAAGAGATCGAGAAGCTGAAGATGGGCGGCCTTCTGGCCGTCAACCGCGGCTCGGCACAGGAGCCGCGCTTCATTGTCCTCGAGTACGCCCCGAAGAAGGCGAAGAAGCACGTGGCCCTGGTCGGCAAAGGCATCACCTTCGACTCGGGCGGCATCTCCATCAAGCCGGCGGACAAGATGGAGGAGATGAAGTTCGACATGTGCGGCGCCGCGGCCGTCCTCGGCGCGGTGGAGGCGGCGGCGAAGCTGGAGCTGCCGGTGCGCGTCACGGGCCTCATCGTCTCCACCGAGAACATGCCGGACGGCGGCGCCTACAAGCCGGGGGACATCATCACCACGATGTCGGGCAAGACCGTGGAGATCGTCAATACGGACGCCGAGGGGCGGATGATCCTTTGTGATGCGCTGCATTACGCGTCGAATCTCGAGCCGGACCACATCCTCGACTACGCCACCCTCACCGGGGCGTGCGTGGTGGCGCTGGGGAGCGAGGCGGCGGGCCTTTTTTCCAATGATGATGAGCTGGCTCGGAAGTTGATTGAGAGCGGGGAGCGCGTCGGCGAGCGGCTCTGGCGCCTCCCGGAGTGGGACGAGTACAAGGAGCTCATTCGCAGCGAGTGGGCGGACATGAAAAACTCCGGCGGGCGTTGGGGCGGAGCGATCTCGGCCGCAGTTTTCCTCAAGGAGTTCGTACATTGTCCTTCCTGGGCTCATCTGGATATCGCCGGCACGGCGTACGCGGAGCACGAGACCTCGCGCGAGGCGCGGGGCGCGACCGGCGCGGGCGTGCGCGTGACGCTCGCCTTCCTGGAATCGCTCTGCTCCTGACGCTGGCCCTCCTCGGCGGCGCATGCGACGGGCGCAAAGGCGTCACCCGTGCGGCGGTCGTCCCGCCGCAGCAGGAGGACAACTACACCGCGTACGACTCGCCGTCGCTGCAGTTCCTCCCCCGCCAGCAGGAGGCGCCGGGATGGCAGCTCGAGGAAGACCCGATCGTCGTCCCCGGCAACCGCCTGGTCCGCTATCTCGACCGCGACGGCATGCACTTCGCCCGCTACGAGGCCATCGACCTGACCGTCGGCAAGTACAAGTCGACGGCCGCGCCGTCCGGCTTCGCCACCATCGAGATCTTCCGCTTCCCCGATTTCGTCAAGGCCTTCGGCGCCTACTCCACGCGCAAGCTCGGGCAGGTGCAGTTCCTCGACGTGCCGAACGAGTCGTTCCAGAGCCGCCACTCGGTGCACCTCTGGCGCGGACCGTTCTACGTGCGGGTGATGGGCGGCGGGACGGCGGACGGCAACGAGTCGCTCAAGCGCCTGCTGGCATTCGTCGCGGAGAAGATGCCCGCCGCGCCGTCGAAGCCGGCGGTGTTCAACTTCTTCCCGGCCACGAACCGCATCGTGAACAGCGAGCGCTTCGACGCCGAGCAGGGCTTCGGTCAGCCGTTCCTGGCCAACTCGTTCCAGGCCTCGTTCACCGTGGACGGCGAGCAGCTCGACGGCCTGATCATCCCCGCCGCGAACAAGCCCGCCGCGGCGAAGATCCTGGACGCCTACCGCCGCCTCTACATCCGCAATGGCAAGCTCCTCGACCCCATCCCGAACCTCGGCGAAGACAACTTCACGGCCGAGGACAAGTATCTCGGCCGCGCGGTGGCCTTCCGCCTCGACCGCTTCGTGATCGCCTTCACCGGCTTCAAGGAGCGCCAGCACCTGGTGGACCTCGCCGTGGCCACGGATCAGCGCATATTGGGCGGCATCCGCAAGCAGCTCAATGTGGAGGAGAGCCGGGCGTCAGGCGAGGGGGATCGCGACCAGCGGCCGGCGTGGATGAGAAGGTAATTAGTTGTTAGTTGTTGGTTATTAGTAGACTCGCCCGGCCGCACCGTTCTACCAACAACCAACAACTAATAACCAACAATTATCTCTCCCACAGCCCGCTCTTGCCTCCCGACTTGCGCACGAGCTGCAGGCCGTCGATGACGATGCCTTTCTCGGCGCTCTTGCACATGTCGTAGATCGTCAGCGAGGCGACCGCGCAGGCGGTCATCGCTTCCATCTCCACGCCGGTCTTGCCGTCGCAGCGGACGATGGCCCGCACTTCGATGGTGCCGGCGTTGCGGTCGATGTCGAACGTGACGTCGATGGTGTTGAGGATGATGGGATGGGCCAGGGGGATGAGCGACGGGGTCTGCTTCGCCGCGAGGACGCCGGCGACTTTGGCGGTGGTCAGGACATCGCCCTTCGGCAGGGCACGGTCGACCAGTTTGCCGAGGGTGTCTGGCTTCATGCGCACGGTGGCGACGGCGACCGCCTCGCGCGCCGTGGCCCGCTTGGCGCCGACGTCGACCATGGAGATGCCGCCCGTCTCATCGAGATGCGAGAAATCGTTCGCCATGGATCCTCTCCGCCTCTTCCAGCTCTTCGGGCGTGTTGACGTTCATCAGCGGCTCGCCCGGAAACCGCGCCCGCAACTCCGCCTCGGGGATCATCTCCGCCCCGGCCTCGTCGATCAAGCCGCGCAGGTCCAGCCGCCCCTCGCCGATGCGCCTTTCGATATGCTGCGCCAACCGCGGATCATACGTGGCGCAGAGGACCTGTTTCTTGCCGCGCCAGGTCGGGATGCCCTCTCTTTCGCGCAAGTACATGAGAACCTCGGCAGTGATCAACGGGTAGTCGACGGCCAGGATGAAGCAGCGCTCCTTCGCCCGTCGCAGCGCCGCGAGAACACCGAAAACCGGCGCGTTGTCATCATGCGGCGGGTCGTCGTCCCGCCCGATGACGATCACGTTCTCGAACGCGCCGTGCGCAGCTTCGACGACCCGCGGCAGGAAGAGCGCCTCCTTCGGGAAGCCCATCCGCCGCGACCTCCCGCCCGTTAGGATGTAGCAGTCCATGACGACCCCGGTGAGCGTGATCATACCGTCGCTGAACGAGGAGTCACGCATCGGCGCGGCGATCGGGTCCGCGTGGGCGGCGGGCGCCGCCGAGGTGATCGTCTGCGACGGCGGGAGCACGGACGCAACGGTGTCTGTCGCCACGTCGCATGGCGCCCGCGTCATCGCATGCGAGCCGATGCGTGCCCGCCAACTGAACCGCGGCGCCGAGGCAGCGACGGGCCAGTACCTCATCTTCCTGCATGCGGATACGACGCTGCCGCCCGACGCGGCAGAAGCGGTGACGAAAGCGCGCGCCGACTTTGGCGGCTTCCGCCTGTCGTTCGCCGAAAACGCGCCGAAGCTGCGCGTCGCCGCGGCGATGATCAACCTGCGGACGTTTTTCACCCGCTGCCCATGGGGGGACCAGGCGCAGTTCATCCGCCGCGACCGCTTCCTGTCGTTGGGCGGCTACCGCCAGGTCCCCATCATGGAGGATTACGACCTGGCGGTGCGCATGCGCCGCTCCGCCCGGACTGTCGTCCTGCCGCAGTGCGTCATCACTTCCGGCCGCCGGTTCCTGGAGAAGGGGGTGTGGCGGACGGCGTACATCAACTGGCGGGTGATCATCGGGTGGCGGTTGGGGGAGGATGCGGCAGAGCTGGCGCGGCTGTACCGCTCTTAGCGTTTCTTCTTCTCGTCCTGCGCCACCTTTTTCGCGTGCCGCGACTGGCCGAGCGTCACGTTGATGGGGTGGCTGCGGTCGAGGAACGGCACCGAGGGCCGGGCGCGGACGCCGATCGCGGCGCGCGTGGCGAGCAGTCCCTCGTGATCGGGAAGCAGCTTGAGGCCTGCCTCCACCGTCTCCAGCGCCTTCTTCCGGTTGCCGGCGGCGACATAGACCTTCGTCAGGTTCGCGTAGTGGTCGCCGTTGTAGAACTCCAGCTCGATGGCCCGCTTGCAGAGGTCGATGGCCGGCTTGAACTTCCGCTGCACGAGGGCCAGGGCCAGGCCGAAGAAGGAGAGGCCGGCCGCATCGCGCGGCGTCTGGATGGGCGGCGCGTCATCGGTCTGGTAGATGTCCATGAAGAGGGTGAGGCCGCGGAGGTAATCCTCCTCGCGCACGGCCTGAATCGCGGCCTCGATGTCCTGGGGCGATCGGGGCATCAGATCAGTTCCCGGGCGCGGATGCGGTGGACGTACTTCTCGATGCGCTCCCGCTCCTCAGGCGTCGGATCGACGAAGCGCAGCCCGTACTTGGCCATCGTCCCGGCGAACTCCGCCCGCAGCACCTCGGCGTTGACCTCCATCGGCTTCGGATCGCCGGGAAGGAAGAAGTGCAGCCGGACCACGCCGTTGCCGGGCAGCACGCGCTCCACCTCCAGGAGCATGCCGTTGGCGGAGATGTTCACGCTGCGCCCGAGGATGAAGCGGCCGTTGTTCTCCAGAGAGACGTCGACTTTCGTGATCGTGCGCAGTTGGCGGCGGACCGGGATGGCCGTCAGCTTGGCCACCTTCTGGTCGAGGTCGCGGCGCTGCACCGGCTTGTAGATCACGTCGTTGCAGCCGGCGGAGAGACAGAGGTCGGACTGCTCGGGCGTGTCGCGGTCACAGACGAGCAGCAGCGAGATGCCGCGCGTCTCCTCCCCTTCGCGGATCTCGCGGCAGAACTCCGGCGCGTTCATGTCGAAGAGGTCGTAGGCGAAGATGATGAGGTGCGGCTGCTCGGCCCGGGCGCGGGTGAGCCCTTCGCTGCCGGCGATGGCGGTCAGCACGGTTGTGTTGCGGCGGCGAAGAATCGTCTCGTGGATCAGCAGCGAGCCACGCGAGGAGTCGACCAGGAGGATGCGCCCGTTCTCGCTCATGCGGCGGAGATCTCGCGCAGCCGGGCCACGGCGCGCTTGAAGTCATCGACGAGCATGTCGATGTGTTCGGCGGTATTCGACTTCCCCAGCCCGATGCGGATCGCGCCGTTGATGACCGCGGCCTCGGGCGCGCCGATCGCGGTGAGAAGCCGCGAGGGGCCGCGCTCGCCGGAGCTGCAGGCCGAGCCGCTGGATAGTGAGAAGCGCCGCATGGCGAGGATGAGAGAGTCGGCCTCGATCCGCTCGAAGGTCACGCTCAGGTTGCCGGGCAATCTTAACGCCCGCGGACCGAGGACGGAAACGCCTTCGATCTCTTTCGCCAGCCGATCCCACAGATCGTTGCGCAGCGCGGTCAGCCGTACGGCCTCGTCCGCCATCTCGTCCCTGCGCAACTGCACCGCGGCCGCGAAGCCGACGACGCCCGGCACGTTCACCGTCCCACTGCGTAGCCCTTTCTCCTGTCCGCCGCCTTCCATCACCGGCCGTGCCCTCACGCCGCGGCGGACGAAGAGCGCGCCGATGCCCTTCGGGCCGTAGAGCTTGTGCGCGGAGAAGGAGGCGAGATCGACGTGCGTCAGGTCGAGTGGGACTTTGCCGAGGGCCTGGGTGGCGTCGGTGTGGAAGAGGATGCCGCGCTCTCGGCAGAGGGCGCCGATGGCGGCGATCGGCTGGAGCGTGCCGATCTCGCCGTTCGCCGCCTCGATGGAGACCAGGCGCGTGTCATTCCTCATCGCTTCGCGCACGGCATCGACGCTGATGAAGCCCTCGCGGTCCGGCATCAGGACCGTCGCCTCGTGACGCCGCGCCGGGTTCAGCACGGACTTGTGCTCGATCGCGCTGGTGATCACATGCCCTTCGACGTTGATGGCGATGTTGTTCGACTCCGTCGCCCCGGCGGTGAAGGTCAGCTCGTTCGGTTGCACGCCGAGGAAGCGGGCGATGACGATGCGCGCGTCTTCGACGGCGTTCGCCGCCTTCCGCCCCTGCGCATGCGTGACGGAGGAGGAATTGCCGAAGACGTCGGTGAAATACGGCAGCATGGCCTCGACCACGCGCGGATCGACCGGGGTGGTGGCGTGGTGGTCGAGGTAGATGGGATCCATCTCTTTAAACGATGAACGATGAAGGATGAACGATGAACAAAAGCGGCGGCTGACTCCCGTTCATCGTTCATCCTTCATCGTTCATCGTTCTCCTAGCGTCTCCGCCGTCTCCGCCGCCGAACGGTGCTCGGCGGTGCCGCCTCCCCTTCCGCGCTGCGCACTTTGCGCGCGAACGACGACCACTGGCGGAACTGCTCGACGTGGCGGCCGGACGACAGCGCGTAGAGCTCGAGCAGGGCCAGGGCGTCGTTGAACGGGTCGCGGTAGACGAAGCGGAACATCGCGCGCTTTTCCGTCGGCGGCTCGAGCAGGCGCCAGAGCGTCTCCAGCGCCTGCTCGATCTGGTGGCGCGTGCCGGCGGCCAATGCCATGCGCGCGCAGAGAGGCTGGATCAGATCGCGGATGAAGATGATCACCTCGCCGATGCGCATCTTGCCGTCGCGGCGCTTCTCCTCCGCGGCCAGCTCATCGACCGCCCAAGGCAGGAAGAGGACCGAGAGCAGCACGGCATCGGAGATCTTGCGCCCCGCGGCCACGGTGCGGTCGAGCACCTCCAGCATCTTCCAAAAGTACGGCGCGCGATCGCCGCCGATCGAGCGGTGCACCTCGGGGAGGAGCGGCTCGAGCAGGGCGGTATCGACCAGAAGGCGGAACGCACCGCGCGACCAGCCGCGGCGGAGCAGCTCCAGGATCTCCTCCGACACGCGCGGCGGCGAGGCCTTGAGGATCTCGTTGCGGTGGCGGAGGACCGCGTCGTACGTCTCCCCTTCGATCTCGAAGCCGAGGCGGGAGGCGAACTCGATGGCGCGCATCATCCGGACCGGGTCCTCGCGGAAACGGACGTCAGGGTCGCCGATGACCCGCACCCTCTTGCGGCTGAGGTCTTCCAGGCCGCCGATGTAGTCGATGACCGAAAAGTCGGCGATGTTGTAGAAGAGCGCGTTGATGGTGAAGTCGCGGCGCCGCGCGTCCTGAAGCGGCGAGCCGAACGTGTTGTCGTCCGTGATGAGGAGGTCTTCCGTCTCCCCCTCGTCGACCGGCGCGCCGCGCTCCGGCTCGCGGCGGAACGTCGCCACCTCCACCACCTGGTCCTGAAAGATGATGTGCACCAGGCGGAAGCGCCGGCCGATGATCCGGCTGTTGCGGAAGAGGCGGCGGATCTCCATCGGATGGGCATCCGTGGCGATGTCGAAGTCCTTCGGCGTCCGGTTCATGAGCAGGTCGCGCACGCTGCCGCCGCAGAGGTAGGCGCGGTAGCCGCTGCGGTGGAGGCGGTAGAGGACCTTGAGCACGTTCTCCGGGATGGCCCGCCGGGAGATGGGATGCTCGCTGCGGTCGATGACCACACCCGGCTCGCCGGCGGGCGAGGCGATGGCCGGCGCGGGGGTCCCCTCGGGCTCGGCCGCGGTCAGCTCCGGATCGTCGGAGTGCTCTGTCTCAGAGTTCATGGTGACGGTCATGGCTCCGGCAGGCCCGACTCCGCCGCCCCTTCGACGGGCGGCTCCGGATGGTAGTGGTAGCGGCTGTCGACGATGAAGAACGTCCGGTCCCAGCGGGTGCGGGGGAAGAAGTAGCGGACCACCTTCCCCAACTCGCCAAGCTGGTCGCGCGTGGAGGCGTCGGCCGACGCCGGCGCGCTGCGGAACGACCAGTAGACCATGAACGCCCGCCCCTTGATCATCGAGCGGCGCACCGTCCCCCAATACCGCGAGTCGCTCGACTTGTCGCGGTTGTCCCCCATGGCAAAGTACTCCCCGTCCGGGACGAGGTACGGCCCGTACTGATCGCGGGAGCGGTAGGGCTCGGGGAGCGCCGGGCGGATCGGATACGTCTGCGGGTCGTCGTGGATCACATACGGCTCGACCAGCGGCCGGCCGTTGATGGAGACCACCTTGTCCCGCACTTCCACCGTGTCGCCAGGGAGGCCGATCACCCGCTTGACGAAGTCGGTGTCGGGCTGGAGCGGATAGCGGAAGACGATGATGTCCCCGCGGTGGATCTCGCGCAGGGGGAAGAGCTTGCCCAGCGGGTTGGACTCGGCGAAGGGGCCGTAGATGAACTTGTTGACGATGATGTGATCCCCGATCTTGAGGTTGTCCTCCATCGAGCCGGTCGGGATCTTGAAGGCCTGGAAGACGAAGATGCGGGCGAAGTTGACGAAGATGACGGCGATCAGGAGCGCTTCGTAGTACTCGCGGAACGTCGACTTCCTCTCGGAATCATCGGATGCTGCCATCAGGCGGCGCGTTTCCCTTCAACTGATTTGCAATGAAGCCAGTAGCGAACGATTCTACGACAGCGGAGGGGACCCGGACGATGTTGCCGTCGCGACGGTAGCGCCCGGTTGGTACCGCGGCGTCCGCCACGACGCTCACCGCCCCCTGTTTTTGCCCGTTCACGACGTAAATCCGCGATCTGTCCACCCACGGTAGATCGGTTACGGCCGTCCAGAGCGCGTCGTCCAGCATGGAGGCCACGGCGCAGCCGATGCGCGCCTGCCGCTGCAGCGCCCCCCGCGCATCGCTCCAGCCGTTGCGGTTCTCCGTCAGCCAGATGACCAACGGCAGCCGCTCGCCGTACTTCATCGAAGCGGGACGCATCAGCCAACCGCCCGGCAGCGGCTCGACCGCGACATCCAGCCTCACCGCGGGCGGGGTCGTCACCCGCCGCTCCGTCCCGTCGTAGCGCATCATCTCGACCTCCTCCGAGGCGTCGACCGAGTCGTACGCGACGGAGAAGCGCTCAGCCTGCGGCTCCCAGGCGAGGCCGCGCACCGTCGCAAACGGAAAGTCGACCGTGAGCTGCGAGGCTGTCGGCACGTGCACGGTGCGCACGAGGTCGCCCGCCCGTCCCTTCACTACGAAGCTGACCTTGTTCCCCCGAGGAGCCCACTGCACCGCCACCTCGTCGGCGGGGTCTTCCGGCACCCAGTTGATTCGCGTCCCGTCCGAGACCAAGCCGATGTCGAAGTCGTCGTCGCGCTTTGCGGAGAAGACGACCTCCCGCCGCTCCTCGGAGTAGTCGAACGAGTCGACGGCCGCATACGCCGGTGTCAAGGCCTTCTCACCGTCGTAGAGACGGTTGCCTTCCAAGCGGATATGTGAGCGTTTTTCGGGCGGGCTCGAGCGGAGCTCCGTCCGCGCCGTCTTCGGCGTGCTCAGCCATGCCTCGGGGATGGGCAGGAGGCTGCTCGCGCATCCGCCCGCAACCATCAGAAAAAGAACCGGGAATCGCGCGTAAGTCATTGATTTCAAACGAGCCACACTTTGGCAGTGAAATTGCGAATAAACATATCGAAACTGACGAATTGAGGAGACAAATTGATGGATCTCCAAAGCAACCTCATCGAATCGAAAAAAACCCAGAAGCGCACCGGTGGCTGGCGCGCCTCTCTCGCATCGCTCGTTCTCCACGGGGCGATCCTCGGCGGCATCATCTACATGGGAACACAGGTCACGGAAAAGGTGAACGCGGAAGAGCCCATCCGGGCCTTCGTGACGCAGGGCGCGGCCCCGCCGCCTCCTCCGCCACCGCCGCCTCCCCCTCCGGCCGCTTCCTCGGCGCCCAAGGCGACGCCGAAGATCCAGCCGAAGATTCAGCCGAAACCGGTGGTCGTCCCGCAGTTCCACCAGCCGACCGAGATCCCGAAGGAAGTGCCAAAGGTCGAGACCCCGGTGGTGACGACCGCGAAGGTAGATGATGCGCCGGCCCAGGACGCTGGCGCGTCGGCTCCGACCGGCGCGGTCGAGGGCGGCGTGGCAGGCGGTGTGGTGGGTGGCGTGACCGGCGGCGTGGTGGGCGGGACAGTCGGCGGTGAGGTGGGCGGGGAGATCGGCGGAGTCGTCGGCGGCGTGAAGGGTGGGGTGGTGGGGGGCGAGCTCGGCGGCAAGCTGGGCGGCACGGGTACGGGTACGGAAGGCGAAGGGACGGGCGGCAAGGAAGCGCCGGTCGCGCCTCCGGCTCCTCCTCCGCCTCCTCCTGCAGGCCCGATGCGCGTCGGCGGCGACGTCAAGGCGCCGACGGCCGTCAACCGCGTGCAGCCGAACTACACGGACGTCGCGCGTAACGCGAAGGTCTCGGGCGTGGTCATCGTCGAGGCGGTCATCGACCGCAACGGCAACGTCGATCAGGTGAAGGTCATCAAGGGTCTGCCGATGGGGTTGTCGGAAGAAGCGGAGAAGGCGGTCCGGAAGTGGAAGTTCCGCCCCGGCACGCTCAACGGCCAGCCGGTGGACGTCATCTTCAACCTGACGGTGAACTTCCAGCTCGGCAACGCGTAACGATTAGGATGACGGGATGCGGCTTCGCGACGCCGTGTCCCGTCTTTTGCGCGTCTACGGTCCGGACGCGCCGCCGTCGCGCGACTGGTTCGCCCTCGTCGTGCTGGAGAATGTCGCGTACCTGGTGGATGACGCGCGGCGGCTCTCGGTCTTTCGCGCTCTGGAACGGTCCATCGGCCTGACTCCCTCCGCTCTTCTCGCCGCCGACCTCGGCACGCTTGCCTCGGTGATCGCGGATGGCGGAATGAAGCCGCTCATGCGTGCCGAGAAGGTCCGGCGATGCGCCGAGATCGCGGTGGAAATCGGCGAGCAGCCGATCACCCGGAAGCTGCTGCAGAAGTTTCCCGGCATCGGCGAGCCATCCGCGGACAAGATCCTCCTCTTCTGCCTCGGTGTTCCCTCGGTCGCGCCCGACTCCAATGCGCTGCGCGTCCTGACCCGGCTCGGGTTCGTGGAGGAGCAGCGGAACCATGCGGCGACCTACCGCGCCGCCATCGAGGCGACACGCGGCGAGCTGCGCGGCGCGTCCGATGCGGTTGCCGCCCATCTCGCGCTGCGGCGTCACGGCCAAGAGGTCTGCAAGCGGACGGCGCCGCGATGCGAGGTCTGCGTGCTGCGCGAGGAGTGCGCGTGGTATCGGCGGCACGCTTAGACCCGCTTAGACCGCGGCCGCCCGGGTGCTGCGCATCCAGGAGACGACGCCCGCCACCTTGCGCAGATCGATGCGTCGCTCGAGGTACTCCCACACGCCCAGCACCTGCTCACGGTCGCGGGCATGCTGCTGGAGGGCCTGGCGCACCTGCTCGTCGGCGGTGGCGAAGCGGCCGCGGGCGTACCAGCGGCTGGCCTCGATCGGGTCGTCGGTCAGCTTGCGCACAGCGCGGAGAATCGCCGCCACCTCGTCGTCGGACATCCCGCGCAGCGCGCTGGGCGTCTCGTCGCGGGCCGCGGCGCGCGAGCCGGGCGGCTTCTCGGGCTCCAGCTCCCGCGCGTCGCGGAGCATGGCCACGGTCCGCTGCAGCCGGTCCTCGTGCTCGGTGACGCGCACGCCGCTGATGCAGAACGTGGGGCCGTCGCCGCGCTGGGCGATGCTCGTCCAGACCACCCGGGCCTTGATCAAGACCGACTGTTGAGGTCGGACGAGCGCGATCGACATTCGCGCCTCTTCGCCGGGCAGGAGGGTCTCATCATGCCGGATGCGCAGCCCGCTCTCGGACATCTGCAGGACGGCGAACTTGACGTTGCCGAACGTCCCCCCAACCTGCCGCCGCGGCTTGTAGCGCGGCGAAATGCGGTTGTCGATCGACTCTAGCGACGCCTCGTATTCGGCGATGGAATGGACGATGGAGCTGTCGCTGCTCTCCGCGACGACTGCCAGCGACTTCGGCTCCGGCAGGTCGATGGTGATCTCTTCCTTCTCTTCCTTCGGCTGCCCGCTCTCGACCTCCGCGTGATAGACCCGCAAGAGCGCGTTTTGCAGAAAGAGCTCTACCTGTCGTAGCGAAATGCGATCGCCGTCGGCCTTGATGGCTCCCACGGCGAGGAGCGCCTCGACGGCAGCGGCCGGGATGCTCAGGGCGCGGGCCAGCTCATCAGGGCTGAGGGCGGTGGTCGAACTCCCGAGGAGCATGCTCCGCCCAGCTCCAACTTGCGTGCCACGCCGTTTTCCGAGGTACGATTTTCGCGATGGACGTGGAACTGAAGGAACTGATCGAGTCCAACGCCGCCGAGACCCGCCGCCAGTTCGCCGAGACCCAGCGCCAGTTCGAGGAAGCGCGGACCGACACCCGCCGCCAGTTCGAGGAAGTGGGCCGGCAGTTCGAGGATCTGTACGTGCGACTGGACAGCACGGCGGAGACGCTGCGGGCGGAGATACGAAGCGGCAACGAAGAGACGCGCACGGAGCTGCGCGGAGAGATGCGAAGCCTCGCGGAGGTACTGCGCGGCGAAATGCGCAGCACCGCAGACGATCTGCGCGGCGAAATGCGCAGCACCGCAGACGATCTGCGCGCCGAAATGCGCACCCTCGACGAAGAGACGCGCGCAGAGCTGCGCGGCGAAATGCGCACTCTCGACGAAGAATCGCGCGCAGAGCTGCGCGGCGAAATGCGAGCCCTGATTCAGGAAACCAAGGGCGATCTCCGCGCAGCCGTCCGGTCCGCTACGTCCGAGATGCGCTATTACCTGGACATCACCGCGGATGCCTTGCGCGCCGACATGAAGCTGATCGGCGAAGAGGATCGCATCGATCCCGAGCGGATCGACATCCTGGAAGAGAAGGTCGAGAAGCTCGACGCCCGGGTGAAGCGTCTGGAACCGAAGCGCCGTTAGCGTCGTTCCAGCGGAGGCCACTTCCCGCATGCCGCCGCCGCGTCGTACGTCGACTGGAGGAACGCCAGCAGGTCGTCATCGCTCTTCACCGCCCCCTGCGGGAGGAGGAACTCGCGCAGGTCCTTGCTATAGAAGGCGCCCGCCGGCTGCACCGGATAAGCGGCGTAGCCCGGCGGCTCCGGGTAGGCGTACGAGTAGAAGGCGGCGTCGAAGCCGTTGCCGCCGGGCCAGAAGCCGGCGCTCGACACCTCGTGCGAGTACGCCTCGCGCACCACCGGCAGCGGCAGGCCCGGCGTGCCGGGATGCGGCGGCGCCTCGCGGCCGGAGAAGCGGGTCACGGCCATGTCGAAGCTGCCCCAGAAGAAATGCACCGGGCTCACCTTGCCGATGAACCGCGAGCGGAAGCGCGTCATCACCTGGCAGATGTGCACCAGCTCCTGCCAGAACGTCGTGACCGCGGCCGTGTCATACGAGGCATGCACGCGGTCCTCCTCGAAACGGATCGGCTCCGCCACTTCGGACGGCAGCGTGTTGATCGACACCTCGATGCCGAGCGACCGCAGCTCCGACATCACCCGCTCATAGAACTCCGCGACGGCCATCGGCCGCAAAGAGAATCCGCGCCGGTCGCCCTCCGTCGTCGTGATGCGCAGCGCGTGGTCGACGAAATCGAAATCGATGTCGAACGTCCGCTCACCGTCCGGGATGGGAGACGTGCCGAGCCCGCGGGAGGTGAGGTACAGCGGCACGTGCCACCAGTGATTGATGGGCGGCGTCTTGGTCATGCGGATCTTCCCCACCACCTGCGTCCACATGTGCAGCGTCTCGCAAGTGTCGGCCCAATCCGCGTACTTCATCTCAGAACGCCTCGGCGTCGGCGACCGTCTTCGGCTGCTTCCCCACCTTGCGCGAGATCGCCTTGGCCTGCAGGAAGAGGCCGAGGTAGTCGCGGCCGCCCGCTTTCGAGTCGGTGCCGGACATGTTGAAGCCGCCGAACGGGTGGACGCCCACCAGCGCGCCGGTGCACTTGCGGTTCAGGTAGAGATTGCCGACGAAGAACTCCTCGCGGGCGCGCTCGAGCTTCGACTCGTCGTCGGTGAAGACCGCGCCGGTCAGGCCGAAGGGCGTGTCGTTCGCGATGTGCAGCGCGTCGTCGAAGTCCTTCGCCTTGATGATGGCCAGCACCGGGCCGAAGATCTCCTCCTGGGCGATGGTCGCGTGCGGGTCGACGTCCGCGATGACCGTCGGCTCGATGAAGAAGCCCTCGTTCGCGTGCACGGCGCCGCCGGCCACGAGGCGCCCTTCCTTCGCCCCGCGGTCGATGTAGTCCTTGATCGTCTTCATCGCCTTCTCGTTCACCACCGGACCGATCTGCGCGTCGAGCATCTCCGGCGGACCGATCTTCAGCGCTTTCGTCTTCTCCGCCACGAGCGGCACGACCTGGTCGTAGACCGCCTCATCGATGATCAGCCGCGAACAGGCGGAGCACTTCTGCCCCTGGAAGCCGAACGCCGAGGCGACGGCAGCCGCGGCGGCCTCGTCGAGGTTCTTCGTGTCGCGGTCGATGATGATCGCGTCCTTGCCGCCCATCTCCGCCACCACGCGCTTGATCCAGATCTGCCCCTTCGGCGTCTTGGCTGCCTCCTCATTGATGTGCAGCCCGACTTCCTTCGAGCCGGTGAAGGAGATGAAGCGGATGCGCGGATGCTGCACGAGCGGATCGCCGACTTCGCCACCGCCGCCGCTGAGGAAGTTCACCACGCCCGGCGGCAGGCCGGCCTCCTCCATCAGGGCGAAGAAGCGATAGGCGATCCACGGCGCGTCGGACGACGGCTTGAGCACGATGCAGTTGCCGGTCACCGCCCCGGCGGTGGTCATCCCGGCCATGATGGCCAGCGGGAAGTTCCAGGGCGGAATGACCGCCCCGACGCCGAGCGGGATGTAGACGAGGTGGTTGTCCTCCGACTCGATCTTCGTGATCGGCTGCTCGCCGCCCCAGCGCAGCGCCTCGCGCGCGTAGAACTCGCAGAAGTCGATGGCCTCGGCCGTGTCGGCATCCGCTTCCGCCCACGTCTTGCCCACCTCGTAAATCATCGTGGCCGAGAACTCGTGCTTCCGCTCCCGCAGCAGCGCCGCGACGCGCACCAGCCAGCCGGCGCGCTCCTGCGGCGTGCGGCGCTTCCACGACTCGAATGCCTTCCACGCCGCGTCGACGGCCTGCTCGACGTGCGCCTTCGTCCCCTTCTGGAAGCGGCCGAGGAGCTCGTCTTTGTGGGAGGGGTTGATGGAGTCGAAGGTCTTGAGGCCGGTGATGCGCTCGCCGCCGATGACCAGCGGGTATTCGCGACCGAGCTCGCCGCGCACTTTCTGAAGCGCCGCTTCCATGGCGGCTTTCTCATCGGTTTGCGAGAAGTCGGTGAGCGGCTCGTTTCTGAATTCGGGAAGCATCGATCCTCCGGAGTCGTTTGCAGCGCCGTGCGTATGTATCCGAAAACACTGCGGATCGCAACGCTGCTGGCGCTCGCCGTGATGACGGCCTCGTGCCGCAGCGTGCTGCCGTGGTCCGACGAGCCGATCGGCGAAGAGGTGAACGTCGTGTTCACCATCCACAACAACCTCCTATTCCTCCCCTCCACCACCATCGACGGCCGCACGGGCCGCTACTTCCTCGGCTCGGCATCGGCGCGCAGCGTCCTCGATCCGCGCATCGCCAGCCAGACGCCCGCCCGCACGCACACGCTGGCCCTCAACTCCAAGGAGTCGCTCCGTTTCACCCCCGTGATTCTCGATCTCGGCGGCACCGGCGACGCCATCCTCGGCGCCGACCTGTGGGGCAAAAACGCGGTGACGATCGACTACCGCGCCGGGCTCATCACCTATCAGAAGTCGGGCATCCATCCCGAGCTGATGACGCTTTACGGCTTTCAGTCCGAGCCGTCCGTGCTGGTGAACGTGAACGGCCGCGACGTCAGCGCGATCGTCGACACGACCATTCCCGACACGCTCGTCCTCCCCGCCGGCGCGCAGAACGGGCGCGGCACGGCGCGCATCGCCATGGCCGGCGCGCAGATGGGTGAGATGGACGTCCGCTTCGCCAACATCTCCCGCGCGCGCATCGGCAATCGCCTTCTCTCCCGGTTTCTCGTTACGATTGACTACGGGAAACGACAGGTCGGGCTTTGGCGAGATCCGCGTATTGCGTTGTAGTCCTCCTCTTCGCGGGGTCCGCGTCGGCGCAGAGGTTCATCCCATCCGGCTTTCTTCGCGCCGGCACGGCGCGGCATGAAGGCTACGCCGTCGCGCAGCTCGGCTTCGACTGGCAGGCGGCCGAGTGGCTCAATCTGCATGCGCAAGGCGTGGCTGATGACGACCACGCCGGCATCACCGAGGGCTTCGCTGATGTCCACCGCGGGCCGCTCCGCCTGCGCGCGGGCCTCTTCTTCCTCCCCACCTCGCGCGAGAACCGGGAGGATCTCTGGACCTCGCCGTACACGATCACGCTGTCGGCGGTGAATTCCTGGATCGCCGAGGAGTTTCGCCCGGTCGGCGCCGAGCTGCAGTGGCGTCACGGCGACCTGGTGACGGTTGCCGGCACGGCGTTCCGCGGCAACGACACCGCCGGCGCGCTCCTCGCCTGGCGCGGTTGGCAACTGCACAGCCGTCTCGCCACGTACGGCGACGTCCATCCCCTCCCGCCCCTCCACCCGGCGTTCGCCGAGCAGCGCGCCGACGGCACGACGGCCTTCGGCCGCGACCTCGATGGCCGCCTCGGGTTCGCCGGACGCGCGCGCGTCGCGACGCCCGACCGCTGGTCGCTGCAGTTCGCGCACGTCGACAACCGCGGCGACCGCCTCCTGCGCCGCGGCGAGTACGCATGGCAGACGCGCTTCAACATCA
>DATEOX010000143.1:0-13809 GCA_035273585.1 Thermoanaerobaculia bacterium | reverse complement strand
TCAGAATTTCCGGCGCAGCTCGAGGCGCACCCCGTAGATGTCCTTTTGCCCGTCCACCCAACCCTTCATGGCGTCGGCGCGGATGATCCAGGCGTTGTTGATCTTGTGCTGGTAGCGGGCGCCGAGGGCGTACTGGTTCCTCGTCGCTCCCGACGCCACGCTGCCCATGTGCTGCACGGCCGCCACCTCGAAGACGATCTGGCTGTGCAGGTCGAACAGGTACTCCAACCCCGCCGCCCCGCCGTAGGCCTTCTTCGCCGTGGCGTTGAGCGTCGGGTAGGCCGTCAGGCCGTCGGACTCGAAATTGATCCCGGTGTTCTTCAGCACACCGCCGGAATCGGCCGCCCGCGCCAGCGGCTGCGGCGAATTGAAGCCGGCGAAGAGATTGATATAGGGGACGAAGTTCAGCACGTTGTACTTGCTGGCATAGGGGAAATAGCGCGGGATGATGGAGTTCTCGAGCAGCAGCAGCGCCCCGTCGGCCGTCTTCTGCCCTCCGACCCCCTTCTGGCCGAAGTTGCCGATCACCCGGACGCTGTTGTTCAGCCTCCCCTTGTACCGCTTCGAAAAGGCGGCGGTGAGGTTGTGGTAGCTCAGGTCGCTGTTCTGCGCGTTGGTATAACCGTAGCCGTACTCGAAGTAGCCCCTCCGGGCGTCCACGAAGCCGGCCAGGCCGAACACCTTGTTGTCGTCGTCGGTGTTCGGAGAGGCGCCCGTGGTCACGCCGCGGAACCCGGCGAAGAAGGTGAGGTCCGTGTTGCTGATGTCGAGCCGCGGGCTGTTCTTGGCCGTGATGCCGGTGGCCACGCCGTCGAAGGCATCGTCGAGCCAGATGCCGTTCTGAGTGAAGAGCGGGATCCGTCCGAAGCCGATCGGCAGGTCGAGCTGATTGATCCTGTGCGTCAGCCCCTGGGCGATCGCGCCGGCGTCGCCCTCGAAGTACAGTGTCTTGAGATCGAAATTGAACTCGTGGATGAACTCGTGCTGTTGCGGACCTTTGATCTGGTACCGCGTGAACGACTTGCCTGTGTCGAACGGCCGCACGAAGGCGTGGATGCGCTCCGTGGCGGTCAGGGCCAGGTCCATGTCGAGGTTGAGACGGGCGGCGACGACCGCCTGCTCGCCGAGGGGCGGCCCCGTGGTGGGCGTGCCTCCGTCGTAGGAGGCGCCGGCGACACGGAGGTCGCCAAACGACATGAAGTGGTAATTGATCGGGTTCATCTGGCCGAGCCACGTGGCCCGCGGCGTATACGCACCGCGGTCGTACATGCGGATGCCGTGGTCGACGAGCGCCTTGGCCGTCTTGTTCAGGTACTTCTTGCCGTAGATGTCCAGTTGCTCCTGGGCGTTGTATGGATGCTGGTCGTATCGCGGCTGCGGTCCGAACCAATCCTCGGCGATCTGATCGACGTCGATGATCCGGGCCTCGGGTGACATGTCGTGCTTCGACGACTCGTCTTCCGCGGCGAGAACCGGCGGAGCGGCGATGGTCGACGCGAGCAGCGCGGCGAACAGAAGGGTCGTGATCCGGCTTTTTCTCATCTTCGCCCCCTCTCTCAGCGGACGTCGAATTCGACGGCGTAGACGTGGGTGTCGGTCACCCAGTCGTTCTCGTTCCATTTCATGTCCGTCGTGGCCCCCACGAAGTCCATGAAGTAGATCGGCTCCGTCCGGCCCCGGATCCGGATGGCCAGCTTGTACTTGCCCGGCTTCGTCATCTTCTCCGCCGGGACTTTGTATTTCGCCAGGCGGCTGCCCAGCGGCGGGATGCTGTGCTTCTCCATGCGCGCGAACGGCGGGTGATTGAGCAGGGAGGTCGGCGCGCCGCCGGGACGGATGAACGGCAACTGGTCGAAGTCGAGGTTGATCGGCAGGTACATCTCCCGATCCGTCCCCTTGAGGTTCGTGGTGATGAACTTCGCCTGCATGTTGAAGAGCTGGTCGTCGAACTCGGCCGAGCGCTCGCGCACGCCGCGCGACTCGACGTCGCATACGTCGCCGTACTTGTCGAGGTAGCCCGACTCCCAGACCCGCTTCCCGTCCGGACCGACCAGCGTGACGTTCAGCCAGAGCTCCGGCTGCGCGCCGAGGGAGCCGGAGGGGAGGTTGTGTCCCTTGTTCAGGTTCGTCAGCTTGTAGTTGAAGGCGAGCGCCTTGCCCGCGGTCGGCGTTCCCTGGAAGTACGGGCCGTCGAGGCGCGAGCCCCCTTCCAGCAGTTTCATGCGCGCCTGCTTCCGCTCCTCCCACCGCCCGAGGTTCTCCTGGACGATCACCCAGGCCGTTTTCCGGTCGGCGGCGTTCTGCCACTCCGGCGGGAAGCGGACGGAGGCGGGGACGTTGCTCTCGAACGCGTCGCTGCCCCACTTCGCCCGGTAATCGAATTTCAGCCACTGCTGCGGCGTGAACGGCGTGTCCTCCAGGCGGAAAGGGAAGAGGCCCGGATGGCTGATCGGATAGCCGGGGCCGACGAACATGTGGTCGGTCAGCGGCCGATTCTCATTGACGTAGCCCGGGTTGGTCGGCCCTCTGAGGCGCGCCGCCCATCCGGTGGCGTAGCCGGTGTTCTGTCCCGGCACGGTGCTCATGTGGCACTGCTGGCAGGTGATGCCTTCCTTGGCGGCGGGGGAGTTGCGGTACTCCTCCCACACCGTCTCCAGCTTGATGCCGGGATGGACCTGCACCTGGTGGCAGGGGGCGCAGAGCTCCGACTGCTTGATGATGTCCGACTGGATCGCCGTCTGGTGGATGCGGATCCACTTCGTCCCGTCGGGCTCGGGCGGGCGGTTCGGCTGGTCGGGGCTCACCAGGATCTGGTAGCCCCGCGCATCGCTGATGGCCTTGAGGCCGCCGGAGGTCTCGAACGGCCCGAAGATCGGCTCGTTGATGCCGCCGGGCGTGATCCTGCGGGCGCCGTTGGTCTTCCCATAGCCCTCGCCGACGCGGTGGCAGGTGACGCAGGTGATCCCTTCCTTCGAGGCCGGGCTGCGGTCCCACCAGGCGATGGCGCGGCTCTCGCCGAGGTTCGTGCCGACGCTGGCGTGACAACGGATGCAGAAGTAGTTGATGGTGCCCGACGCCAGGTCGTTGATCTTCTGCTCGAACTTGTTGAACATCGGGGAGAGGTTGGCGTAGGCGTGCGAGGAGAGGCTCCACTGCTTGTACTGGTTGGGATGGCACTCGCCGCACACCCTGGCCGAGGGATACTGCTTGTCGGACAAGGCCCAGACGTGCGCGAGGTTGTCTTTCTCCGGCGGCGGGTTGGGGATCACTTGTCCGACGGCGGGCGTCAGTCCTCCGAGCAGGAGAATGACGACGAGAGCTCCGGCTTTACCCATAAAGGCTCCTCCTCTATGTGCGGCCACGGTCACAGCTCGCGCGCGTCGCAGAGCCGTGCGCCGTATCGAATTAAGGAATCGAGTGATTTTCCCATGAATTCTATCACGATATCGAAATGGATGAAGTCGCCGTTTGGAGCCAATTTCCATAATGAGCGGGTATCGGACTGGTGATGAACTCCATGGAGTTAGTGAAGGCGTCGCGCGGAACGTTTCACCACCGCCCGCGAGCGAGGCGTAACCGTGTCGGCACGGGGGGCGCAATAGCGAGCATCCGCAAGGCGTTAGGTACGCCGGACAGATGCGACTGCCTCGTACATTTCCGCTCGCGCTGCTGCTCCTGGGCGGCCTCTCCGCCGGCGCGGCGGAGCTCAACTGCCACGGCCCGGCGAACGTCGAGGAGTTCCGCTACACCTGGCGCCTCCGCGGCGGGCTGGGATGGATCGCCGGCCTGGTCTTCCCCCGCACCGGCGTCGGCAACCTGAAGACCACCTATCCGGCGGACGGCCAGGAAGGGATCAGCAGCTCGCTTCTCATCACCGCGCCGGAGGGGACGAGCGGCGGCTTCTACGCCTACGAGACGCAGATGGACGACAAGGGGCAGAAGACGCTCATGACCTACCACGGCTACGCGTGGGGGAAGAAGGCGCGCAAGGAGCGGACGGTCTTCGACTACGTGAAGCGCCTGGCGCGCATCCGCAAGGAGACGCCGGAGAAGGTCGAGGACAAGGTCAAGCCGCTCCCGCCCGAGCAGCTCCGCGACGTGCTCACCGCCATCTACTTCCTCCGCCAGCACGCGGCGGAGATCAGGGGCCCGGTCTCGACCAGCATCTACTCGGACGGCAAGGAGTACCCGGTGATCTTCCGCCCCGCCGGGACGCAGGCCTTCACCATCGAGGGGCAGCGCGTCCAGGCCATCGGGTTCGAGATCGTGGACGCGCCGGGCGGTAAGAAGTGGCCGGGCGGCGTGAAGCTCTGGCTCACCAACGACGCGCGCCGCATCCCGCTGCGCATCGAGATCCAGCAGAGCCTGGCCTCGATGCAGCTCGATCTGCAGTCGGTCGAGGCCTGCGCGTTCATGCAGGCGGCGCGCTAACGCCATCCGCACGATTCCTGGTCCAGGCAGGGAAAACCGGCGCCGCGACCCTCCATTACTGAGGAGGCTTCCGTGACACCCGGGAAAAAGAAGGTGTTGGCGACCGGCGGTGGCGTGGCCGGCGTCGCTGCGCTCGTCGGCGCGGCGGCGCATGTGGGGCAGTATCAGGCGCTCGGCTTGTTCGATACACGACTCAACCAGGCTGCGCGCGCGGCGAAGGAGTTCGTTCCGGACGGGATCGAAGTGGTCGTTGGCACCTTGACCCGACTGTTCGCTGCCGTGCTGGCGCATCCGGTGATCGCAGCGCTCTTCCTCCTTGGCAGCCTCGCATTGCTGTGGTGCCTGAGACGCTGGCCGTCGCGGATTGCGGCTCCGGCCGCGTTCATGGCCGTGTTCCTGTTGATGGTAGTTCTCGTGGCGCCCGCCTTCGAGGTCGTCGATCTTCTACGCGTTCCGCCCGATCCGGCGCGCGTGCCGCCGACGCGATTCGCCAGACTCGTGCTGCAGCCGGTGTTGTCGGGCATCATCTACTCCCGCGTCCGGCCCGCGGGACACCCGGATTGGAATCTCCAGCGCGAGCGCACCGCCCTCAGCCTTCGCTATGCCGTCCTCGTGGCCGCGGCGCTGTTGCTGTTCCTGCTCCAGCAGTTCGCGTTGCCGCGGAACGCGCCCTTGCGCCGGGCGGCACGAGCGCTTCTCGCCGTCGCAGTCGTTGGGGCGAGCTACTACTACGGTGCGATCGAGCAGGACACGCGATTCCGGCGGACGTTCGTCACCGCGGACCACGTGCATCCTCCTCATGCGGCGTTCCTCATCGCCACCGTCGGAAAGACGTGCTCCGTCTACTCGTTCGACCACGGGACCGAAGACGTCGACGCCGCCATCCTCGACACGGATGAGGAAGACAAGCACGACATTCTTTTCGCCCGTCTGCAACGTCCCTGATTCACAAGGAGGCCCCTGATGCGATCCCTGCTTCTCCCGATGCTTCTGCTGCTCGGCGCAGCATCCGTTCGAGCGAGCGACATCCGCGATCTGATCAATAACGAGACGAAGGCGAAGACCGCGATGTTCACGATGGGCGACAAAATCAATTTCTTCTTCGCCGGCGGCATGCGCGACACGAACGTCCTGCTGCGCGCCTTCCCGGGCACGCGCGGGGAAGTCATTCGGCGGGCGAAGGCGAGCGCGCCGGACTGCGCGCAACTGGATCACCTGGTCTTCGGCGGGTGGTGGACGACGGGGCGGCGCCTGACGTTCAACTACCGCTTCACGGAATGGGCGCTGGCCGCTCAGAACGCCGAAGGCGACGGGGTCTGGGTCTTCATCTTCGAGGTGCAGCCGCCGTCCGACCGCATGTCTCCGGCGGGACTCCTCGGAACGCAGCAGATCGAGATCAAGCAGGCCGACGTCGACGAGTACTTCGACACGGGACTGGAGGTGACGGTCTTCAATGACCGGCCCGTCACGACCGTGAGTGGCACGTACGGCGTCCAACCCGCTTCGGTGACTGCTCCGGCCAGGCCAACGCCGTCAGGACCGCGCGCGAATACCATTCCGCCGCCCGAACTACAGCGGCTGGTATGCACGATCGCTCATCGCATTCTCCCGGGCACGATGCAGGTCGCCTCGGCGCCGAGCGCGAAGGTTGCCGCGATCCTCCTCGCACGAGCGCGCAGGGCGGAGGGAGGAGCGCTTCCGGCGCGTTAACGCGCGTCGTCCGCTTTCCGGATCACCTTCCGCATCGGCCCCGCGATCCGCTCCGCCATCAACGCGTATCCCTTCGCGTTCGGGTGGATCTCGTCGCTCTTGAGGCTGGCGTCGGTGAGGATGCCGGAGAGGACGCCCTCGATCAGACCGCAGCGCTCCTCCTTCGCCACCCGCTCGTACATCGACTCGTAGTCGGCATTGAAGCTGGGGAAGCGGAACTCGAGGAGGACGACCGCCGCGCCGGCGCCCTGGATGCGGCGGACGATCTCGCGCAGGTTCGCCTCCGTCGATGCCAGCGGGGTGTTGCTCAAAAAGTCGTTGCCGCCCAGGCCGACGATCACGATGCGCGGGTCGCGGGCCAGCACGTCGGCGTCGATGCGGCCCAGCGCGGAGGCCGTCGTGTCGCCGTTCACGCCGGCGTTGACCACCGGCTTGCCGATCATCGACGAGAGGCGGGACGGCCAGTCCTCGCCGGGGGAGGCGCCGTAGCCGGCGGTGAGCGAGTCACCGAAGGCGATGATGTTCGTCCCGTGCGAGCCGAGGTTGCGCACCCGCGAGAAGCGCGACGGCCAGAGCAGCCAGGCGGCGATGATCAGCACCGCCGCGGCGATGGCGATCTTGGCGTTGCGCGGCACCGCGGAATCTCAAGTCGCCTGGGCCGACGTCGCGGGCGTCCCGAGGCCGCAGAAGAGGCCGACCAGGTCGAGCAGCTCCGCGACGTGGAACGGCTTCTCCAGGATCACCGACGGCTTGGAGTCGAACTCGTTCGGGTCCGCCTTGTAGGCCGTGATCAGGATGACCGGCGACTCGCGCCGGATTCCTCGGAACCAGCGCAGCCACTCCCGGCCGTCCATCCTGGGCATGGCCAGGTCGAGGATGACCAGCAGGATGTCGGGGTTCTGCTCCACGATGGGGATCGCTTCCTGCCCATCCGGCGCGGTGAGGACCTCGAACCCGTACGGCGAGAGGAGGTCGCGGTAGGACATGAGCAGCTTGGAGTCATCATCGATGACCAGCAGCTTGCGTAGCTTGAACGGGACTTTCCGTGCGCGAATGCTCAAGGCCGACTCCAACCCGACTACCGCTTCGAACGGACGCGATCGGTGCAAAGAGCGTTCCGAATCAGGGGGCCAGCAGCCGGAATCGCGTCGGGTCATAGCGTAGCGCGAGGAGGCGCCCTTTGTGGAGTGGCGTTCCTGCCGGCAGGGCCACCCGCAGGATTACCCCCCCGGTGAGCACTCCTCGGGCGAGCCAGCGCCCGTCGCCGAAGCCCGCCTCCTCGACGCCGAAGACAAAGTCGGAGTCTTCACCCGGTAGAGCGACGGCAAAGTCTTCCGGCCGCGCCAGCGCGATGCCGCTCCCCTGGAACGGCGGGCCATCCACCTCCCAAGCCCCGATCGCCGACTCGACCGTCCGCCCGCGGATGGTCACCGGTACGCGGTTGACCTCCCCCGACGCCACTGCCGCCGCCTCGTCCGCCGGCCGCCCGTAGACCGCCGCCGGCGTCCCGATCTGCACCACCCGCCCGCCGCTCAGGACGACCACCGCATCAGTCAGCGCCAGCTCCGCCCGCGAGGCCGGCGCGCTGATGACGGTCGTGCCGATGACGCGCAAGGTGCGGTAAAAATCGTCCGCCACTGCCACGGTGGCCGAGGGGTTCAGCCGCTCCAGAACGCGGTCGGCGAGGAGGATGCCCGGCCGCAGCAGCTCGATCCGGGCGAGTTGGACGAGCGTCTGCTCCGTCCCCGACAAGGTGCCGATCTTCCGCTCCGGCTCCAGCCGCCACTTCTCCACGGCCAGGTCGTACTCGCGCTGCCGGTCGACGCGGTCGAGGGTGCGCGTCCGGACCGCGGCGATGAGCGCATGCTGCACGGACCACCGCCGCGGCACGTCCAGCTCGGAGGTGATGAAGAGCAGCGGGCGGACGGCGGGCTTCATCTCGTTCACAACGCGCGCGCCGATCCGCACTTCGCCGGCCTGCGGGTGCAACGAGCCGGCGATCACCTGCAGGAGCGTCGACGCCCCGGCGCCGGGCGGCCCGATGACCGCCGTATGCACGCCGCGGGCGAACGTGACGCTCATCCCGCGCAGCCCGCGCGCGGAGACGTCGTGGAGGGAGACCTCGAGCACGAGGGCGATTCTACGGCTGCTGGCGCATCTGACCCGGCCGCTGCGGCTGCTGCCGCGGCCGGTCGAGCACGGCCCGCATGCGGTTCCACTGCGGGTCGGTGAGCACGCCGCGCATGTCGACGAGCATCATCACCTCCCGCTCGAACAGCCGCCCCCGCGCCTCGTTCAGCCGCGCGGCGATGCTCCGGATGTTCGCCCGGTTGAGCTGCGGCTGGTCGATCTCCCCCCGCAAGGCGATGGTCTGCTTCTCCACCTCGCCCCGCAGATCGATGAGATCGCCTGCCGCCCCACGGAACACCTGATCGAGCCGCGTCTGCTGCTCATCGGTGAGCTGGAGCTGGCGCACGATCTCCGGCCGCCGCCACCACTTGCCGGGCGGCAACTGCCCCTGCGCAGCGGCGGCGGCAATCAAAAGGATGATGAAGAGCAGGCGCCGCATCACTGCCACGTCTCCCAATCGACCACGCCGTGGAAGTCCTTCAGCTCATCGGACTGCCATGGGTCGTGCACCGCGGTCTGCTCTTCCGGCGCGGCGGGCCGTACCTGGTGGATGGCCACCGGCGACGGCTGCAGCGCCGGCTCGAGGCTCTTGTAAACCACCGCGCCGCCGAGGAAGAAGGCGAGGGCCGCGGCGGCGGCGATGCGTGCCGTGCGCAGGACCGGCGCCCAGCGCGAGCCGTCCGCCACCCGGCGCATGATCGAGAGCCGCTGCCGGGCCCAGAAGGTCTCCGGCTGCTCGTGCGCGTCGCACGCGGCGGCCTCGCGCAGCTTCTTGTCCAGGCGGTCGTACTTCGCCGCGCATGCCGTGCAATCGGCGAGGTGCATCATCACCGGCATCGAGTCGCCGGGCTGCATGTAGTACGTCTCGAGCAGATCGGCTTCAGTGTAGTGCGTCTTCATCGTCGGTCCCCTGGGTCTCGCGAGCCCGCCACCCGGCGAGCTCCTTGCGGATCTTGTGAATGGCCCGGAAGAGATGTGCGCGCACCGTGCCGGAGCGCAGGCCGAGGTGCTCGGCAATCTCTTCGAGGGCCAGGTTCTCGTAGTGTCTCAATCGGAAGATGACTTTCTGCTGCGCGGAGAGGAGCTGCTCGGCCTTCATGATGGCCGCGCGGAGCTGGGTGGCCAGGAACTGCCGCTCGGGATCGGGCCGCTCGTCCACCGGCTCGATCATCAGCTCGCCGTCCCCTTCGTCGTTCCCGTTGCCGGTGAAGAGGCTGACGAAACGCCGCCGGCGCAGGTGATCGCGGGAGCGGTTGATGGCGATGCGCGTGAGCCACGTCTCCAGCTCGGAGCGCCCCTCGAACCGCGCGAGGTTCGTGTACGCCTGCACGAAGGTGTCCTGGGTGATGGAATCGGCCTCGGCTTCGTCCCGGACGATGGCGAAGGCGACGCGGAAGATGCGCCGCTGGAAGCGCTCCACGAGGACCCCGAACGCGTTGCCGTCTCCGTCGAGGGTGCGGCGGATGAGCTCGCGGTCGGTCGGTGCCTCGTGACTGTCGCTCAAGCGGAATGCTGCCACGCTACTCACGGGAATCTGACGCTTCATGGCTGCCGGCCGTTTACGCGCTGATTATCTCTCAGTAGAGCAAGAACTTAGCGCGTCGCTCGCGGAACTCCTGCTCGTCCTTCTCGAAGCTGCCGCCCTTCAGCGCCCGGTCATTCCGGAGCAGCGGCGCCATCTTCTCCATGGCGAACCGCTCGCCGTACATCCGCTTGAGCGCCGCGGCGATGGCCAGCCCGGCCCGAACCGGCTGGAGCGCCTTCCGGTCGGTGATGATCAGCCGCACGCCGCCGCACTCCTCTCCTTTGAATATGCTCGCCATGGGCGTGAAGCGCGCCGGCTCCAGTCTCAGCCCCTCGACGTGCACTTCTGCCGCGAGTCGGTTGCCATCGATGTACGGCGCGCCGAGGATCTCGAAGGGAGTGGCCGTGCCGCGGCCGACGGAGATGACGCTCTCCAAGAGGCCGATGCCGGGATAGAGCGCCGCGGCATTGAGGCTGCGCATGTTCGGCGAGGTGTCGATCCACGGCAGGCCGGCCTCGTCCTGCCACATGTCGCGCTTCCATCCTCGCAGCGGGACGACTTCGAGGTCGACGTCGATCCGCCGCTCCTCGCGGAACATCCGCGCCAGCTCGCCGACGGTCATCCCATGCCTGATGGGCAGCGGGTGGTACGAAGTGAACGCCTGCTCCCCCTCGGCCAGCGGCCCCTCGACGCTCGAGCCGCCGATCGGATTGACCCGGTCGAGGACGATGAACTTCTTGTGCGCCTTGGCGGCGGCTTCCATGGCCAGACCCATTGTGGCGATGTAGGTGTAGAAGCGGGTGCCGATGTCCTGGATGTCGAAGACGAGCGCGTCGAGGTTGGCCAGTTGCTCGTTTGTGGGCGCGCGATGCTCGCCGTAGAGGCTGTAGACCGGCAGGCCGCTGACTTGGTCGTCCTTGACCTTCTGGTCCGCGGCCCCGCGAATGCCATGCTCCGGGCTGAAGAGCGCCACGAGCCGCACCCCGGGCGCGCTGCGCAGGAGGTCGACGGTCGGGTTCCACGCGCGATCGATGCCCGTGTGATTCGTGATCAGCCCAACCCTCAACCCCTGAAGCTGCTTGTAGCCGCCCGCGTGCAGCACGTCGATCCCGTTCTGCACGTCCGCCCCGCCGGTGACCCAATCGATGCGCCGCTTGACGGTCGTCTTGTACCCCACCGCTCGAGCGGCGAGCGTCCCGAGCTCCTTCTGCAACGCGAGCACGCTCCCTTTGCCGCGATTCGAAAGAAAGATATAGAAACTGTCGGAGGCAGGATCGATCCAGTACCAGACGCCGGTGAACCCGGTATGCCCGAACGAGCCGATGGGGAAGAGGTCGCCCCTGGGCCTGCTGAAGCTGGAGTCGACGTCGAACCCGCCCGCCCGCCTCGCGGCCACGTTCTGTGGCGACATGACGCCCGTCATCAGCCTGACCGTCTCCGGTTTCAGGATCGGGCCCCCACCTCGCAACAACATGCGCGCGTATTTGGCGAGATCCGCCGCGGTGGTGAACAGCCCGGCGTGCCCCGCCACCCCGCCCATCCGCCTTGCGGTGGGATCATGCACAACCCCCTGCAGCCCGTTCTCCGTCGGCGCAACGCGTTCGATGTTGCGCGGCCTGAACCCCGTATCGCGCATGCCGAGCTTTTTGAAAATCTCTTTCTGCGCGAAGACGTCCAGCGGTTCCCCGCTGACCCGCCTTACCACCTCCCCGAGCAATTCGAAGTTGATGTCGCTGTACCGAAAGGTCTCGCCTGGCGTGTTCCGCGGCCGCTCCTGCATGACGAGCCGCATGGCCGTGTCATACCCTTCCCACGGCTCGTCCAGATCGAGGTCCGGCCGCAACCCCGAGGTATGCGTGAGCAGATGCCGGATGGTGATGCCGTACTCGGGAAACTCCTTGATGTACCGCGTGACCTTCTCATCCAGATTGACCTTCCCCCGCTCGATGAGGATCCAGATGGCCGGCGTGGTCGCCGTCACCTTCGTCAGCGAGGCGACATCGAAGATGGTGTCCTCCCTCGCGGTGCCGTACGCCCTGTGGTAACTGTGCCCCTTTTGCTCCACCCACACCACCCCGCCCGGTATGCGATGGTCCTCGATGGCGATTTGCACCGCCTCGTCGATCCCGGGCGTCTGCAGCGGCGCCGCGAGGAGGGCGGAACAGGCGAGGAGGGGCGGGAGGAGGAACGCGGCACGCACGGAGGGGAGTGTAACCGGGGTGGGGGGGCGCGGCTCGTGGCGCCGCTCAGCTGCGGCCGCCGGCAGACACCAGCCTGCTGACAGCTCCCACACCTGGGACGTTAGCCGGACACGCCGACGCTAGCCCCAGGAACCGACCACAGGCAAAAAGACGACGTCGCCATGACGCACAGCGGTGTACGTCAAGAGCACCGAAGCGGTGCTCGCAGATAGCGACAGCACGATATATCGTCAGATATAGGCGCCCGTCTTGCGGCTGTTCCTGCAGCCCGACCGGAGCGTTTATTGACAACTTGGCGATCGCTGGCGGCGCACATCAGATCAGCTATGACCAGTCACGTACTCGCCGACGTTTCGAAAAGCTGCGTATATCGGCGTGCGATGTCACAGATGCCGTCGATGAAATGAGAATCCTGTGTCACAAAACCATGCTCCATCAATCGGTGCGGACTCGGTATTACAAATACCATCGAGTCATCGACCAGCCAGAAATATATCGGTGGCGCCGTCTCTAGATCCTGCTTGGCTGCGGCGGCGAATGTCGACGCTAAGACATTTGTATCCTCTGCGACAATCATTTTTACGAAGTCTTCGTTCTGGAGACTCGCTGGATCATGTTGGGTTGAATGAAAGCTAAGGTAAGTCTCGAACTTATCGACCTCTTTTCGCTTCCATTCTTCCCAAGCCGCCGCTGTTTTTAAGAACTGTTCTCGCGTCCTAGCTTCGCGAGGTGCAGCGCCTAGGCAGGCGATCCGAACGGGTACACCGTCGCCAATCCTGCGCTCAAGGGCCTGACGATATTCCAGAAATGCTTCCGGATTCGAGAAGCTGCCGTAGGCGGGAAAGTCACAACAAATAATAATACGCCGGTCGGCGCGATCGACCAGTTGTACGATGTGGCGAAGATAGTTCGGGAACTCGCCGAGGTGTTGCGTCGGGAGTGAGCCGCGGATCTGTGACAGATGGTGTACCTGTTGCGAAAGGTGCGATTGAACAACGTCAAGCTCGTCCCGAACGATGTCGACACGACGTAGTTGTTTCTCCAGTTTGCGACTGTGCGCAAAGGCGAAAACGATAGCGATTACCGCCAACAGTTGTTCTAGCAGCAAGGCTACACCAGCATGCGTCCTGAGGAATTGATAGATCTGCTCCATGGGCTTGGCCCCCTCGGCAATCAGAGTGACACCAAGGCGCATTTCCTACTTGAGTCAACCAGCGCATTTCGTGGCGCAAGGTCGGCTCGCGACTCTCATGACGAGCTCAAGCGGCGATCGGCGGGCGGGATCAGCCATTGGCTAAGATAGCGTGCGAATGCCTCAGTACCCTGACGGCGACACCGTCCGCGCGGCGCGCGCCGCGTACTTTTTACGCTCCGGATTCGCGAGCGACGGCGGCTACGGGGACCGGTGGGTGAGACTCAAGGCGCGCGGGCGGACGATATTTGCCTTTCCGAATACCAAGGCGCGGGTGCGGTCCGTCAAGCTGCACGACATTCACCATGTCCTCACGGAGTACGACACGTCGTGGGCGGGGGAGGCGGAGATCGGGGCTTGGGAGCTCGCGTCGGGGTGCGGGCGGCACTATCCGGCGTGGGTGCTCAATTTCGGGGCGGTGGTGATCGGGGCGGTCCTCTGGCCGCGGCGGGTGTGGGCGGCGTTTCGGCGGGGGCGGCGCAGCGGCAATCTGTATGCGGTCGAGTTCTCGGAGGAGCTCCTCGAACGGACCGTTGGGGAGCTGCGGCAGGAGATCGGTCTCGCCCCTTCAGAGCGGTGACAGCGTCGGTAGGCGACCGGTCATCGGGCGCTCGCCAAAG
>DATEOX010000142.1:0-14912 GCA_035273585.1 Thermoanaerobaculia bacterium | reverse complement strand
GACGGCATCGCTCCAATCACCGCGAACTTCGACGGTCTTGCAGAGGAGCTTCGGCTGCTCCAGGCGGAGCGTGTTGACGAAGCCGGTCACCGCCTCGTGCTGCGGCTGGCCTGCATGGACGTAGAGCAGTTGGACCTTGCTCTCCAGTTTCCGGTCGATCAGGACCTGGCACAGATAGAGGAACGAGGTGATGCCCCGCTCCACCTCGGACCGGTCGGCGGTCCAGGCGAAGCAGATGTTCTCGACCGGTGCGGCCAGGACTTCGAACAGCCGCGCGAAATCCTCTTTGCGTCGCGGGTCGATCTCGTAAGAGTCGGCACTCAGCTCCCGGAAGCCGTCGCCTGGCCGCACGATGATGACGGGACCGAAGCTCGCCCGCGGCGTCTCATCAGCGGTGAACAGCAGCATCGACTGCGGGCCGTCCTGTTGCGGCCCGAGCGGCGCCTTCTCCCACTCATACGAGTAGTACAGCCTGGAGAAGCCGTCCGCGTCGCTCTCGCTCTTCTTATGGACGTCGACCAGCGGCACGCCGGTCGACTCGCGGATCCGGGCCAGCACCTTCCCCATCTCATCGACGATCAGCACGTTCGACTTGCGGACGCGCGAGCCCTCCCTCCCCTTCGCCTCGGTCGTGTAGCTGAAGCAGCCGGGTTGGAGGGGATGCAGGATCTCGACCTCGCCGATGGAGTACGGGACGAGCATCTCGCCGGCGTGGTCGCCGAGGCGCGCCGCCATGCCGGCCTGCAAGGAGCCGTCGACGAGAGAGGGATGGAGGACCATCTCCCGGAGGTCGCCTTCGCGGAAATCGGGCAGCTTCAGGGCGCCGAGCACTTCCGTGTCGCTCTTGTAGATTTCCCGCAGGACCTGGAAGCTGGGCCCGAGGGTCAGGCCGACCGACTGGAAGAGCGGATAGGCGCTCCGGCCGTCGGTCGGCTGTCCGCAGCGGGCGCGGACGGCATCGAGATCGATCGACTCCGGCTCGCCGGCGGCTTCCCGCGCCGTGTACAGCAGTTTGCCTTGCGAGTGCAGCGTCCGGCCGCCCTGCGCCGTCTCGCTGAAGACCTCGAACTGCACCGCCTCGCCGCTCGGCTTCAGCTCGATGAGGACCTCTTTGGGCCGCGAGCCCTCGACGGCGATAGGACTGAGCCAGAGGATGTTCTGGATCCGCCTCACCGGCCTGCCGGCCGCGAGCTCCCCCGCCTTGCGCGCGAATTCGAGATAGGCCACGCCGGGCAGGGTGGGGATATCCGCGACGTGATGGTCGTAGATGAAGAAGTCGCGCTCGTGGAAGGTCTTCCGGAAGAGCTGGCGCTCGAAGGTCGACTCGTTGCTGTCGATCATCGGATGCACGCCGGCCGCCGTCTGCAGCGCCACGCGCCGGACCGCCGACGGATCGCCGATCCAGTGCCGCCGGTCGGCGAACGGATAGGTCGGCAGGGAGATCCTCCTGCCCGTGCCATCGGATTGGAACCCCTGCCAGTCCGTCAGCAGCCCCTCGGCCCACAGGCCGGCGATCCTGCGCGGATCGCCGCTCTGCGAGACGAGCTGCACGAGCTCCTGCTTCTCCCTCCGGTTGAGCAGCCGGGTGACGCCTTCCGAGCCCTTCACATGGCCGGCGGCCGTGTCCTCGCTCTTCTTTCCGTCGAGGAAGCCGGCCAGCCTGGCCATCAGCTCGTCGCGCGTCCGGGCCACGACGGCCAGGCGGTGCTCGAACGACTTCCGCCCCTGTTGCAGCGTGTATGCGGCGTCGTGCAGCTCGACCTCGCTCTGGCGGAGGAACGTCAGCAGGCGGAGGGCCGCCTCGCGCAATTGATCCTCATTCCTGGCCGAGAGCGGAAAGATCAGCTCCGCATCCGCGGCGGGCTCCCGCCGGACCGGCTCGTAGCTCTCCAGGATGACGTGCGCGTTGGCGCCGCCCGCCCCGAAGGAGCTGATGCCCGCGCGAAGAGGAAGGCCGACTTCCCTCGGCTTCCACTCCGTCAGTCGCTGCGGCACATAGAACGGCGAATGCTCGAAGTCGATGTGCTCGTTCAGCTCGGAGGAATGCAGCGACGGCACGAGCTGGCGGTGCTCCATCTGCAACAGGACCTTGGCCACTCCGACCACGCCGGCCGCCGCTTCCAGGTGGCCGATGTTGCTCTTGATCGAGCCGACCGCGCAGGTCTGGTTCTCCACGCCGTCCGCGCTGAACGCGTTCGTCAAACCGGTGATCTCGATCGGGTCGCCCAGCTCGGTGCCCGTGCCGTGGGCCTCGATGTAGCCGATGCTCCGCGCGCCGACGTTCGCCTTCTCCAGCGCGGCGGCGATCAGGTTGCCCTGCGCCTTCGGGTTCGGGACCGTGTATCCCGCCGTCCGACCGCCGTGATTGACGACCGCGCTCCTGATCACGCCGTAGACGTGATCGCCGTCCCGCTCGGCCTCATCGAGAGGCTTGAGGAAGAGCGCGCCGATGCCTTCGCCGGCCACATAGCCGTTGGCGCCCTTGCCGAAGCTGCGGCAGACGCCGTCCTCCGACAGCGCGTTGCCGTTCGAGTTGATGTCGAACTTGCCCTGATGCAGGTCGAGGTTCACGCCGCCGATGATGGCCGCGGAGCACTGGCCGTTCTGGATCGCCTCGCAAGCGAGATAGAGGGCCGTCAGGCTGGAGGAGCACGCCGTGTCGACCGTCAGGCTGGGGCCGGAGAGGTTCAGACAATACGAGACGCGGTTGGCGATGCTCCAGAGGAACGAGTTGGGCGCGAGCTTGTTGCCGGCGTGCTTCTCCTCCACGCCGAGCATCTGGTACATGGTCCAGACCGCGCCGACGAACACGCCGACGTTGCGCGATCCGTCCTCCCGGGTCAGGGCGTCGGGGTAATAGCCGGCATCCTCGATCGTTTCCCATGCCACCTCCAGGAAGAGCCTCTCCTGAGGATCGAGGATCTCCGCCTCGCGGGGAGAGATGTTGAAGAACAGCGAGTCGAACTTGTCGACGTCGTCGATGAAGCCGCCGCGGTACTTCTCGGCAGGGCCATGCTGCAGACGCCGTTCGTAGCGGTCGGCGGGGATCTCCTCGACGCAGTCCCGTCCCGCGGCCAGACACTCCCACAGCTCCCGCGAGCTCTTCGCCTTCGGATAACGGCCGGCCATCCCGATGATGGCCACGTCCTGCGTGCGACGCGACGCGGCCTGCGGAGCGACGGGCGGCGCTTCGGCCGAGGCGGGCGGGGGAACGGGCGTTGCGAGCCTGTACTTCGCGTGCACGCCGCCGCTCTCCATCACGAGCTCCGGGATGTTTGCCTTGTTCGCGAACGCCTGAACGATCCGCTCGATGATGACCTCGATCTCCTCCCGCTTCAGGCCGACCGGGATGGCCAGGCGGACCAGGTCATTGATGGCCGTGCGCTTCTGCATCCCCACGCTGTGCGCGCCGGCGCGGATGCCGGTGGCGAGGTACAGCCAGGCGACGAAGGACGCGACCGGATCGGGCAGATGGCGGAGCTCGGCGATCTGCTTGACGTCGATCAGGACGCAGTGCCCGCCCACCGGCTGGACGATCGGAATGCCGTGCTCGCTCAACGTCCGCCCGATGAGGCGAACGGCTTCCATCCTGCGCAGCACGCGCGTTTCGATCTGCTTGCGGTCGTCCAGCGAGAGGGCGATCAGCTTGCGGTCGATGAGGTCGAGCCCCACCCCCTCCGCATCCGCGAGCTCCTGGAGTCGCTCGAACAACGCGGCGTCGTTGGTGGCGATGATGCCGCCCTTGTCGACGCAGAAGTCCTTGGTCAGGCTACCGAGGACGGCGTCGGCGCAGGAGAGGATCTCCCGCACCACCGCCCAGACGCTCTTGCCCGCGTGCTCCTGCTCCTGCTCGATCAGGAATTGCGCGTTCTCCACCACGCGCGTGGCGTCGATCACGAGCGGGATGGCGTGCGCGACGAGGAGCGCCTTCACGTCCCGCAGATGCTGCAGGGAGACCGGAGCGCCGCCGGCTGCATTGTTCCCCACTTCGATGCAGACGCAGGCGATGGCGGCCGGATCGCGCGCTACCTGCGCCTGCAGCGCATCCCACGCCATGTTGCCCTTGTACCGCTCCTGCGAAGTCAGGTTGAAAACGTCGGGATGGGGCAGCTCCGTGGGACCGAAGCCTTTGTCGATCTGATGGAAGATCGTGCTGGGGAACAGCAGGTTCTGGAGCACGACCCCCTTCTTCGGCCAGGCCTTGAAGAAGATGTCCTCGGCCGTCTGACCGGAGGGGGTGAGAATGAAATGCGCAAAAGGAAAGCCGGCCCGCAGACTGTCGTCCACGCTTGCCGGCTGCTGCAGTTTTCCGCGTAGATGCCGCATCTGGGCGCGGATCGAGGGCATCTCCAATTGGGCCCACGAGTCCGTCTTCAGATCGAAGTCGACACGGTCATGCGGAAGGTTGATCGGGTTGTAGCCGTACTCCGCCAGGCTGCGACATCGGTCATCGACCTCCGGCGGCGCCGCGATCACGGCGGGCTTGGAAGGGGCCGGGGCGCGCGGCGGCTCCGCGTCGGAGGTCTGGGTCTTCTCCGGATCGGCGATCATCATGATGATGTCGATGACGTTGTCCGCGTTGCCGCTCCCGACCGGCCGGCAGAGGTGGATGGACTCGTTCTCCGGACGGAACTTGTTCTTGAACTGCAGGTTGCCGGCGTCATTGAAGATGTCCTGCTCCCGCAGACCATCCAGGATCCTGTCGATCTCCGGATCGGCTTTCGCGGAAGGGCCGAGCTTGCAGCCGTACGTGCCGCCCAGGCTGAGCAGGTTGCAGCCTTCCGCGACCAGGACCTCGATCATCTGCGCGATCGTGAATTCCAATCCGCCGAGAGGCATGTCCGGCGGGTAGAACTCCATGTCCATGAGGTAGCCGTTCTGCTCTCCCCCCATGGCGGTCACGATCACCGCGTTCTGCAGGACGCCGTCGAGATACGTCAGGAAAATCCGGTGCTCTGACGGCAGCGTGCCGGCGAGGATCTCCGCCCGGACGTCGCGGACCAGCGGATTGACCATGGTCCTCGGCTCGCACCAGCGGTCGAGGATGCGGACGATGTCCCGCGCCGTCTCTTCATTGGAGCCGCATCGATACTCTTCCGTTCTGCAGACGCCCGATTTCTGGAACTTGGAGACCTGGTAGCGCAGGCGGCGCATCGCTCCGCCGTCGAGGTTGAACTCCTTCAGGTCGTGGATGCGCTGCATCACGCCGAACGGCGTCGCGGAGAACGACACGCCGGCGATTGCATCCGGCGTCTCTTCGCCGGCCATGATGTTGAGCTGGAGGCCGCTGGCCTGACAGTAGCGGAACATCTCC
The DNA here is from genome assembly GCA_035273585.1 of Thermoanaerobaculia bacterium. Lineage (GTDB taxonomy): Bacteria > Acidobacteriota > Thermoanaerobaculia > Gp7-AA8 > Gp7-AA8 > JAFAVZ01. Next base: position 9,598 of record DATEOX010000142.1, on the reverse strand, counting down.
TCCAGGAGGACAGGCGCGTCGTCCTTCGGCCCGGTATATCCGTAGACGAGGATGATGTCCTTGCTCCGCCCGTAGTTGAGATAGCCGCGCCGCGAGCTGCCGATGAAGAGATTCGGCGCAATCCGTCGCGTCCCCCGCGATACGCCCCCCTCGGATTTGTACCGCTCGTAAAGCGAGCGCACGAGCTGCCCCAGTTCGGGATGCGCATAGGCGTCCCGCTCCAGGATGCGAATCGGCTCGGCACCGGCGGCTTTCGGCGTGATCACGACCGGCGGTACGACCTTTACCGGCAACGGGGCGGGCGTCCGGACGACCTGCGGCCTGCCGGCGAGCCTGGCCAGCGTCTTCTCGTGCTTCGCCACGAAGTAATTCGCCAGATCATTGATATTGAAGTTCTCGAAGAGGAGGCTCTTGGGCAGCGTGCCGAAATCGGCTTCCAGGCGCTTGACGATCTTCAGCACATGGAAAGAGTCGATGCCCAGCTCGCCGAACGGAGCGGACGGGTCGAAGTCCGCGCTCAGGGACCCGGACACCTCGCAGATGAGGGTCTTGAGAAAGGACTCGCTGAAGTCCCGAAGCAGTTCCTGATCGCTCAGGGGCGTTTCATGCCGTTGGATTGTCATGGCCGGTATCCGGGCAGCATCATTTGTTACTTGTGAAGGGAAAGCTCGCGCAGGACGCGCGGCGCGACGGGAACGGCTCAGGCGTCTTTATGCTGCTGGATCTGCTGCACCATCCGGGTCAACACATTGCCCGGACCGGTCTCGCTGAATTGCGTCACGCCCCGGCCGATGAGCAGGCGCACGCTCTGCGTCCATTGCACCGAATGGTCGATCTGGCTCACGAGCAGCGACTTCGCCGACTCGGACGCGTTTGCGCTCGGATACGGCTGCGCGGTGGCGTTGGCGATGACCGGAATCCTCGGCGCGGCGAACGACATCGGCGCCAGGAAATCGCCGAATGCCTTCGCCGCGTCGCCCATGTAGCGGGAATGAAAGGCGGCGCTGACCTGCAGCGGCACGTACATCTGCGCCCCGGCCTTCTCGAAGACGGCTCCGGCGCGCTTGATGTCATCGACCGGACCGGAGACCACCGTCTGCGAAGGCGTATTGAAGTTGGCCACGTCGAGGGTGCTCAGTCCGCCGTCCTGGATGGCCTTGCCGACCGCGCCCGAGCTGAGACCGATCACCGCCCCCATGCCGCCGTTCCGGGCCTGCGACATCAGCTCGCCGCGCTTCTTCACCAGGCGCAGCCCGGTCAGGAAGTCGAATACGCCCGCGGCGAGCAGCGCGTTGTACTCGCCCAGACTGTGGCCGGCCACATACTCCGGCTGCGTTCCCTGGCCGAGGGCCTTGTAGTAATGGAGCGCGTTGACCACGTAGAGGCTGGGCTGCGTGAATTGCGTCTCCTTCAGGCGATTGTCCGGGTCCTCCAGGCAGAGCTTGCGCATGGAGTAGCCCACGATCGCGTCGACATCCTTTTCCACCGCGGCGTACTCGCGCACTTCATCGAACAGCCCCTGACCCATGCCGCGCTTCTGCGAACCTTGACCGGGAAAGACGAACGTGACCATGGAAGCTCCCCCTTTGTGACCGCTATTCGGAAATTCTCGGAAATTCGGCAGCGACGGTTTCTTCGCTCCGCATCGGGACCGCCCGCCGGACGACGATGCGCGTCGGCGGCTGCCCCTCGAGTTGCTCGGCGCAGACCGCGACCAGGTACTCCGGCCGCGGCCGCAACTGCCAGAACTGCCACCGCCCCGCGTCATCGCCCAGCTCGGGATGGATGTCGATCCCGACGCGGCGCTCATCCGGGTAATGGAAGCCGAACTTGTCGAGCGGCAGGGACAAGCCCATTCCTCGCGCCTTGATGTACGACTCCTTGAACGTCCAGTACTCGAAGAACCGGTACTGCTGCTCGTCCGCCGGCACCGTGCTCAATGCCGCGACTTCCTGCGGCGCGAAGAAGTGGTGGGCAATGTCGATCGATACCTCGCGCGCCTGCACGTTCTCGACGTCCACTCCCAGCGCGCGGTGCCTGGTCACGCCCAGCACGATCAGACTGTGGGTATGCGAGATGTTGAACCGTAATCCGGAATCCCTCGCATCCGCATTCGCGACCTCGGGACAGCCGTACGCGTTCGCGGAAAACGTCCATTCCTCGGGCTCGACCGGCTCGTAGCGCGACAACACGCTCCGCACCAGAGCGCGCGTGACCAGGTAGCGGCGCCGGTCGCGGGCGAAATAGAACCGCGGCTCCTGCTTCCGTTCCGCGGGATCGAGCAGATCGCGATATGCGGCGTGCAGGCGCTCCTCTCCGATCTCGTCGTAGAAGGCGAGCCAGAGGTGGATCTCGTACGGCGCGAGCGGGATGAGCCGCGGCGCCGCATCCGCCCGTGCGTAATCAGCACTCATGGATGCACACCAGACCCTTCGACGCCCACGACTCGCTCGGATAGCCGAACGCATTGTTGATGTACGAGACGCCGTCGATCGTCACCCGCCGGTTCACATGGCTGTGTCCATAGACGTGCATCCGCGAGCCGAGCTTGCGGAGCTGCCGGTCCAGCCTTGCGGCGCCGAGGATCGGGTAGAGAAAGCGGCTCGAGCTCGGGACATAGCCGGGCATCAGGTCGATGCGCGGCAGAAAGTGCGAGTAGGTGATGATCATGTCGCCCATCGGGCTGACCTGTTGGTCGTTGAGCGCCGCGAAATGCGACGTCACTTCCTGTTCCGTGTATCCGCTCGGCCAGCGGCAGGCGCGGTAGTCCATCCAGACCGACCGCAGCTCCGCGCTCGGCTCGCCGAAGGAGTAGTCGTACCAGGCCAGGAGCGGGATGACCGACACGCCGCGCCCGCGGAAGGCCTGCATTGACGCGCCGCTCGACTCCACCGCCGCGCGGACTTCGTCGAACTTCTGCAGCGAGTTCTTTTCGCGTCCGTCGCGGATCACCCACAAGTCGTGGTTGCCGGGGACGAACAGCACGTTGCGGAAGCGCCTGGCCAGCGTGCCGAGGCACCACTCGAGGAGCCGGCGGTCGTCGGTGACGTCGCCGGCGAGGATGAGCACGTCGTCCTGATAGTCGGCGGTGGACAGACCGCCGACCCATTTGGCGTTCGCGTCGTAGTCGACGTGGATGTCGGATAGGGCAAAGAGGCGCATGGTCAGTGGCCGATGGACGAGGAGACGGCCGCCAGGTTCTTTCGGTCGCGGCCGAACGGCGTGAGGATCGAGTACACGGACGACTTGGTGCTCTCGGGCAAACCGTACTTGAGGAACGTGGCCAGCGTGCCGGCCGGCCCGACGTCGACATACCGCCGGCCGCCCTCCCGCTCCAGGCGGGCGATGGTCTCGCGGAACCGGATCGGATGGCGTACGACGTCCCAGAAAAACGAGTCGGACAGGTCGGACAGCGTGGTCGTCCGATCGCAGCAGACGAGCGGCAATCGCGCCTTCGTGCGCCGGACCGACCGCATGAACGGCTCGAACGCGGGCCTCGCCTTGTCCATCCATTGCGAGTGGAACGGGAACGAGACCGGGAGCCGCTGATGCGAAACGTTCCGCTGCTTCAGGACGGCCTCGATCGCCACGAGCTCGCTCCGTCTTGCGGAGACCACGAAATGAGAGGAGAAGTTGACGGCGGCCAGCTCGCCGCGGCCTCTGAAGAAGTCCTGATCGAAGAGCGCCGGATCGGCCAGCACCGCGGTCATCCCTCCCGGCTCCCCCCATTCTTCGAGCGCCATCGCCTGCCGGATCACGGCGGTCAACGCATCGTCGACGTCGACACACCCCGCCACGGCCGCCGCCGCAAACGACCCGACGCTGACGCCCAGCACCATCTCCGGTCGTATGCCGGCGTGCATCAGCGATTGGGCCAGCGAGTACTCGACCATGAAGATGGCCGGATGCGTGAGCAGTGTGCGGTCGAAAGGTTCGCCCTTGCCGTGCGCGTCCGAGTAGAGAGTCTCGATGACTGACTGGCCCGCCGTCCGGCGCGCGGTCTCATCGAGCCGGAGCATCCAGCCGCGGAATGTCTCGTCGCTGTCGAACAGCTCCTTCCCCATCTGGAAGTACTGCGACCCCTGGCCGGAGAACATGAAGATGGTCACGCCTTCTCCCACGGAAAGATGCCGTGCTCGACGTAGCGGGTGATGGCCTGCAGATTGGCGCCGTCGGCAAAGATCTCCTGATTCGCGGCGACGGCCGGCGTCTTCAGCTCCTGAAGCGACGGGCCGATACGGCTCATGTAGCTCTTGTAGCGGCGGATGGCGGTCTTCGACAGCCGGCGCAGGCGCTGCAGGTGGCGGCGCAGCAGCAGCTCGCCGGCCGGCTCGCACGCGTCGACCAGTCCGATCTCGCAGGCCTGCCTGGCCGAAAGCGGCTGCGTCATCAGGGTGAGGTAATGCGCCTTCTGGAAGCCGACGCGGCGGATGAGGAACGGCAGCACGCAGGCCGGGTAGAGGCCGAACAGCAGCTCGGAGAGGCTGAACTGCGCGGTCTCGTCGGCGAGCACGATGTCGCTCGCCGCCACGAACCCCACCCCTCCCGCGTTCGCCTTGCCGCGCACGTGCGAGATGGTGACGAACGGGCCGGTGGCCAGGCGCAGCCACAGGTCGTACAGCGGTCCCGGGCCTCCCTCCCCCTCGCCGCTCGGCTTGCGGATGGTCAGCCGCGCCACATCGTGCTGCGAGGCGGCAATGGCCTTGAAGTCGGCGCCAAGGCAGAAGACCTCGGGGGAGCCGCTGAGCACGACGACCGTGGCGGACTGCTCGCACGCGGTCAGCACGTCGTGGCACTCGGCCACGAGCTGCTCGTTGATCGTGTTGTCGGCTTCGGGCCGGTCGATCCGGATGAGACAGACCGACTCCTGAAACTCGACTTTGATGGTCTCGTAGGTCATGACGGAAGCTCCTGGTGAAGATGTGCGCGCTGCCAGCACAGCGCCGTGTTGATGCCGCCGAAGCCCATGCTCAGGGTCAGGGCATTCTCGACGGGATGATCGATCGCCTCGCTCTCCACCCAACGGAGGGTCGGATCGATCGGGTTCTCCAGATTGCGGGTCGGATGCAGCCGGCCCGCCTGCATCTGCAGCAGCGTGGCGATCACTTCCACGGTCCCGGCCGCGCTCAGACCATGACCGATGAGCGACTTGGTCGCGTTCAGACGCGCGCCGTCCAGTCCACAATCGCGCAGCGCCTGCAGCTCCGTTTCGTCGCCGGCAGCGGAGCCCGTGCCGTGCGGGTTGACGTAGTCGACCTGCTCCGCCGCCCACCCCGACGCATCGAGCGCGCCGCGGATGGCCTGCGTCTCTCCTTCTAACGAGGCATTGGGATTGCGGTTGCCGTCCATGGCGATTCCCCAGCCCCGCAGCAGGGCGTAGGGCTCCAGGCCACGGCGCCGGCTCGACTGGAGCGACTCGATGACCACCGCGCCGCACGACTCGCCGAAGATGAATCCGTCGTGATCGCGGTCGAAGGGACGGCAGGCCAGCGCGGGCTCGTCCGCATAGCGGTCCGATCCCATCGCTCCCACCGCGCGCAGGCCGCGGCACTCCCAATGCGACAGGTCCATGAGGGCGCCCATGGCGATGCAGACGTCGACCTGGCCGGTGAGCACCGCCTGCGCCGCCTGGACGATGGCCAGTTGGCCGCTGGCCGAGGCGCCGCCCACCGTGTACGCCACGCCGCGGATCCCGAACTGCGCCGTGCAGAAGCCGCACAGATCGGAGTCCATGAAGGAGAGGGCATACGTCGGCCGGAGGAAGGCCGCGGAGTCGCGGTAGGTCTCGTGAATCTGCGTGAGCTCGCGCTGCTGGACGTTCGAGCCGCCGACGATGAGGCCGATGCGGCGCGGATCGACGTCGGCCAGCCGCGACTCCGTCCATGCCTCCTCCAGCACGGCCAGAGCGGCCTGCGCGGACAGCGACGCGGCGCGCAATGTCTGCCTGGCAATCGTCGTGGGAAACACGATGTCCTTGATCTCCGCGCCGATGTACGCCGACTCCCGCTGCCGGCCGGGGCGCTCCATCACCCGGAAGGCGGTCTCGCCGGCGAACAATGCGTTCGCGAACGGGGCTTTGCCTTGTCCGATGGACGAGAGGACGCCCATCCCGGTCACCACCGCTTCACCCTGCATGGACTTTCCTGAGGAACAGCTCCGCCAGCTCGCCGATGTTCCGGGGTCCAAACAGCTCGACGCGCGGCACCGACAGGCCGAGCGACTCCTGCACGAGCATGGCGATCTCGGCGCGATCGACGGAGTTCGCGCCCAGCTCCACCAGGCGGTCGGAGTCGACGAACTCGTGAGCGTCGAGGCCGGGCAGGATGTCCCGCGTATGCCGGCCGATCAGATTGAGGATGTCGATTTTCGTCATGGCACACCGGCCAACGAGGCTCAGGCGACGGTCGCGGCGGCGGCACGGATGCGCAGGCGCCGGTCCTCCAGCATCTTTCCGTCGAACATCGAGACCTGCCGCTCGGCGCGCTCCGCGAAGCGCAGGTCGTGCGTGACCATCACGATCGTGCTGCCCTGCTCGTGCAGCACGTCGAGCAGGTCCATGATGAGCTGCGCATTCGTCGAGTCGAGGTTGCCCGTCGGCTCATCCGCGAGCAGGACCTTCGGCCTCCCCACCAGCGCGCGGGCGATGGCCACCCGCTGCTGCTGGCCGCCGGACAGTTGCGCCGGGAGATGCTTCTGGCGCTCGGTCATGTTCACCCGTTCCAGCGCCTCGGCCACCCGCTCCCGGCGTTGCTTCTTCGGAATGTCGCTGCGATAGGTCATGGGCAGCTCGACGTTCTCGAACGCGCTCATGCCGGCGATCAGGTTGAACGCCTGAAAGATGAACCCGATCTCTCGGCTGCGCACGCGGGCCTGCGCCGCCGCGTCCAGACCGGTCACCTGCCCGCCGTTGAGGAAGTACTTCCCCTCGGTGGCGGAGTGCAGCAGTCCCATCACCGACAACAGCGTCGACTTGCCGCATCCGGACGGACCGCTGACCGAAACGTACTCGCCCTGGTCGATGACGAGGTTGATGTCGTCCAGCGCGGTGGTCTCCATCTCCTCGGTGTAGAAGAGCTTCTTGATGCCTTGCAGATCGATGAGGTGCTCACTGGTCATTGGCTGGCTCCTGCGAGAAAGTAGGGTTACTCGTAGCGCAGCGCATCGCCCGGCTCCAGAGCCACGGCGCGACGGCTGGGCAGATACGATGCGAAGAGGACGACGGCGGCGATGAGGACGACCACTCCCAGCGTGACGGGACCGACGCGGTCGAGGATATTGTTGATGGCCCTGCTCATGCCGGCCGTCACCGCCGTTCCCAGGCCGACGGCGACGATGGCGATGGCCAGGTACAGCGCGCCCTGGCGCATGAACATCGAGGTGGCCTGCCATGAGGTGGCCCCGAGGGCGCGGCGGATGCCGATCTCCTGCGTCCGCTGCGCCACGGAGCGGCTGATCAGTCCGAACAGGCCGGAGGCGGCGAGCATGATGGTGATCAGCGCGAGGACGAGGAACACCGACACCAGGCCCGACCACCTCAGACTCATGGCGGCCAGGTAGGTGTCGAGCATCTGCAGGTTGTGCAGCGGCAGGTCGCGATCGACCCCGAACGCTGCCGCCCGGATGGCCACCCGGTTGTCGGCAGCCGTCGTCGGCAACCGCGTCAGCAGCAGAAACTCCGAGGGAGTGGCCTGGCGCAGCGACTGATAAATGACGCCGCTGTTCCTCTCCCGGCTGTAAGGCCGGCCGGCCACGCCGGATACCACGCCGACGATGGTCAGCCACGGGCCGTTGCCAGCCGGATTCAATCGGACGCGCTTGCCGACGGCGGCCTGACCCGGCCAGTAGCGCGCGGCGAGTTTCTCATCCACGACCGCCACGGGGAGAGAGGTGCGGTCGTCGGTGCTGTCGAACAGGCGCCCCGCGCGCGGCGTCAGCCCCAGCAACTGGAAGTACCCGTCGGATACCGCGACGCCCGGCAACTGGGTTCCCCGGCGCTCGGCGCCTTGATCCGTTTCGACGGCAGCGGGGACCGCGGCCGCGATGGTGGGGACGGCCGTGGCGAAGGCCACTTCCGCGCCCGGCATCCTGCTCTCGATGGCCGCCGTCAGATCGCTCCAGTAGCGCAGGCGCTGATCGGGGGCGGCGTACCGGGAGTCGAACGAGGTGGGATATGTCGATACCAGGACCCGGGCGGTATTCATGCCGGTCGGTTTGTCGACCTCTTTCTTCACCGCCAGCGTGATGTTCCCGCAGATCACCAACACGAGCGCGGAGACCGCCACCTGCAGCGCGACGAGCAGCCCCACGCTCTTGTTGCTGCGGCTGACCGTTGCGCCTTTGCCGCTGCCCGCCAGGACCACCGCCGCTTCCTGTTTGGCGATGCGCCATGCGGGAACGAGAGTGCTGAGCAGCCAGATGCCGATCGCGCACAGCAAGGCGACGATCAGATCGACCGGCCGCAGAACCATCAGGTTGGGGATGCGCCCCGTGGCCACGGTCTGGGCCAGGAAATTACCCATCGCCTGCGCCCAGCGGATGCTCAGCACCGCCAGCCCCCACCCGCCGATCAGGCCGAGCAGCGCGATGAGGAACGTCTCCAGCAGGCATTGCCGCAGCAGACGCCCGCGGGTCGCGCCAAGCGCGGAGCGCAATGCGAGCTCGCGGCTGCGCTCCAGCAGGCGGGCCAGAAAGACCATGCTGATGTTCACGCAGCCCAATAGCAACAGCGCGATGGCCAGGAAGGCGATCACCACGATGACCGGCGTCTCGGGATGCGTATACGTCCGCAGCCCCGGAATCAGCCTCACCGTCCGCTTCGCATCGAACAGGTCGGGATAGTCCCTGTTGACGCGATCGACGGCCGCCTGCATCTCGCCGCGCAGCGCCTTGAGGTTCTGCTTCCCGTCCGCGAGGATGAACGGGGTCAGGATCAGCCCCGAGTCGGCCGGCCGCGCCAGAGTCGGTATCTTCAGCGGCATCCAGACCTCGAAGTCCTGAAAGAGGAGGAAGTCCTTCGGCATCACGCCGACGATCTGCACCGGCGCCGAGTCGATGCGGGCCGTCTTGCCGATGACCGCCCGATCGCCGGCGAAGTAGTTCTGCCAGGCGTCGTAGCTGAGGATGGCCACCGGCGCCGCTCCCGTCTGACCATCCGTCTCCTGGAACACCCGTCCGATGTGGAGCGGCACGCGCGTGGCGGCCAGAAGCTTCGGGCTGATGGCCGCGGCGCGCAACGGTCTGCTCGCCTCCCCTTCACTGAGAACGACGGCCTTCCCTTTGTCGAACTCGCTCCGCGCGAGCGTGAAGGCGCCGAGGTGGTTGGCCAGACGGCTGCTCTTCAGCAGCTCCTGGTACGTATACGCGTCCACGTTGGGACGGGCCAGGCTGCCCGCCTTCGCGGAGAGCTGCACGCTGTACCAGCGCTCGGAACCGGGCCACCCGAGAGGTCGGAACAACTGGCTGTAGACGATCTCGTAGGCGAAGACGGCGAGCCCCACGCTGAGGGCGACGACGCTCGCGCAAAGCAGCGAATAGCCCCACGACTTCGTCAGGAGCCGCCACGCGTATTTCAATTCGAGCCACGTATCCATCTGTCATC
>DATEOX010000141.1:0-4506 GCA_035273585.1 Thermoanaerobaculia bacterium | reverse complement strand
CCCAGCCCCTCTCCCCGCGCGGCGGGGAGAGGGGAGCTACTGGTGCGCGAGAGCCCCTCTCCCCGCGCGGCGGGGAGAGGGGAGCTACTGGTGCGCGAGAGCCCCTCTCCCCGCGCGGCGGGGAGAGGGTGGCCGGAGGCCGGGTGAGGGGCGTAGAAGATCTCCCGTATCCGCTGCAGCCGCTCCTGCGGCGCGAACGAGCCGGAGCCCGGCTCCCAGCAATCGGTCCACTCGTTGTCGCCCGGGGTGTAGATCACCGGATAGCGCAGCGCGTCGAAGCGGGCCAGCGCCTTGCGGTACATCGCGTCCGTGCAGGGCCGCCAGAAGATGTCCCCCACGTGGATGACGAACGCCAGGTCGTTCTGGTCGATGTCTTTCATGACCTGCGGGTAGCGCAGCTCTTCCCACGGGTAGTACGGCGCGTCGCCGAGGACGGCGAAGGAGAAGGCGGCGCCGGGATGGTTCGGCGTCGGCGCGGGCGGGCCGCTCGTCACTACCATGGCGATGACGGCCGCCAGCACGGCCGCGAGCAGAAGCCACTGCTTGCGCGTCACCGGCGCGGGGCCCTCTTTGCCGCGCCCGTCAACAGGCGCGACGTCGCCACCACCGCGCGCTTGTGTGTGCCGCGCCCCACCTCGCCCGCATCATCCGCGGCCGACACCTCGAACACGAACAGCTTCCCCTCCTGCGCCGTGTACGTCGCGGTCGCCGTGACCATGCCGCCCTTCGGCGTGGCGGCAGTATGCACCACATCGACCGTCACGCCGACCGACAGCTCGCCCTCCTCCAGGAACGGGCGCAGCAGGCGCGAGGCCGCGACCTCCATCAGGGCGATCATGCGCGAGGTGGCGAAAACGGCCGGGAACTCGTCGCCCGGCTCGAGGTGCAGCGCGCTGGCGAGATCCGCATCGGTCACGCGCAGCTCCGCGGTCGCGGACGTGTCGAGCTCCGGCTGGCGCATCATCCGTTCGCCTGCAGCTCGATGAGAATCGCGTCGATGGCGTCCGCCGCCTTGTCCAGCGGCAGCACGCACGTGCCGGCGCCTTTGTGACCGCCGCCGCCGTAGATCGACATCAGCTCGCCGACCGACGTCCTGCATGTCCGATTGAAGATGCTGTGCCCGACCGCGGCCACGACGCTGTCGCGGTTCGGCCCCCAGTGCACGCGCACGGAGACGTTCGACTCCGGAAACAGCGTGTAGATGAGGAAGCGGTTGCCGGCCGGCAGGCTCTCGATCTCGCGCAGGTCGGTGACGACCACGTTCTGCAGTTGGAAGCTGTTCCGCCGCAGCAGCGTCCGGAACTCCTCCTGCTCGCGGCGTATGCGCTCCACGCGAGCGGCCACCTCCGGCTCGCGCAGCACCTCCTCGATAGGCATCGTCTTCAGCCACTCGATCAATCGACGAAAGTAGTCTTCGAACGAGCCGAGGCCGGTGCGGCTGTCGATGGTGTACCCGAGGAGGATGTAGTCCTCGGGGTGCTCGACGTCGGCGGGCGTGAGCTGCGCGGCATCGAGGCGGTCGGTCTCCTCGACCAGGCGCGCCAGGCGGAGCAGCGCCGGATCGTGCGGCTCGCGCTCGAGGTAGTAGTCGTAGACGAGGCGCGCGGCGGACGGCGCGAGCCCCCAGCGGCCGCGGAACTGCGCCGGCGGCTGCTCGTTGCTGGCCGTCAGCAGGTGATGATCGAACCAGATGCCGCAGCGCGGGTGGTACGGCAGGTTGGCCAGGATGTCGTCGCCGCGGATCTCCACGCGCTTGTCGGTGATGTCCTGGGGATGGACGAGGAGGATCTCGTCCACCGGCTCCTTCATCGTGATGATGACGGCGCTCGTCAGACCATCGAGATCTCCTCGGGTCACAAGACGCATCCGCCCCGTTTTACCTCTACGCCTCCGGCCATGCAAGAGGCGTTAAACTCGCCCCACCGCATGGCCGACGACAACGCCGAACGCGCCCGCCTCGGCGGCGACGCGCATCAGCTCGCGCGCTGGCGCAAGTGGGGGCCGTATCTCGCCGAGCGCGCCTGGGGCACCGTGCGCGAGGACTACAGCGAGGACGGCGACGCCTGGAGCTGGCTGCCCCACGACCTGGCCCGCTCCAAGGCCTACCGCTGGGGCGAGGACGGCATCGCCGGCTTCTCCGACCGCTACCAGATCCTCTGCTGGGCCATGGCCTTCTGGAACGAGCGCGACCCGATCCTCAAGGAGCGCTGGTTCGGTCTCGTGCCGAGCGAGGGGAACCACGGCGAGGACGTCAAGGAGTGCTACTTCCACGTCGATGCGGTGCCCAGTCATGCATATCAACGGCTGCTGTACAAGTACCCACAGCGGGAGTTCCCGTACGTGCAGCTCATCGAGGAGAACCGCCGCCGGTCGACCGCGCACCGCGAGTTCGAGCTGATCGACACCGGCGTCTTCGATGACCGCCGCTACTTCGACATCGAGATCGAGATCGCCAAGGAGGACGAGGACTCGCTGGCCATGCGCGTGACGGCGCACAACCGCGGCCCGGACCGCGCACCGCTGCACATCCTGCCTCAGCTCTGGTTCCGCAACACCTGGGCCTGGGGGCCGGAGCCGACGCGCGCGCCGTCGATACGCCGTGTGGAGCTGTCTACCGGTGGTGTCGGCCTCCTCGCCGACGACTCCGAGGCGCCGCCGCTGGCGGGCCTGCTGGCCTCGTCGCGGCTGGGCCCACACGTGCTGTCGCTGCCGGCCGGCACCCGCGTGCTGTTCACGGACAACGAGACGAATGGGCCGCGCGTGTACGGGACGGAATCGCGCAGCCGCTACGTGAAGGACGCCTTCCACCGGCACGTCGTCAACGGCGATGCGGATGCGGTGAACCCGGCCTTGGAAGGGACGAAGGCCTGCGCCTGGATCCGCGCAGAGATCGACCCCGGCGCGAGCTACGTATTGGAGATGCGTCTACACCCGAGTGTCATCCTGAGCCGCGAAGACGGCGAAGGATCTCCCGGAGCCAGGAGATCCTTCGGCGTCTCCGCGCCTCAGGATGACACCATCATCGACGTCCGCCGCCGCGAGGCGGACGCGTTCTACGACTCCATCCATCCGGCGAAGGCGAGCCCGGAGGAGCGGAACGTCCAGCGCCAGGCGTTCGCCGGGATGCTCTGGAACAAGCAGAGCTACCTGTTCGACGTCGACGTCTGGCTCGACGGCGACGATCCGCGCTCGCCGCCGCCGCAGCGCCGTCAGTCCGCCCGCAACCGCCGCTGGCGCCACCTCAACTCCATGCGCATCCTCTCCATGCCGGACAAATGGGAGTACCCCTGGTTCGCCGCCTGGGACCTCGCCTTCCACTCCGTCGTCTTCGCCCTCATCGATGCCCACTTTGCCAAGGAGCAGCTCTGGCTCCTGCTCTTCGAGCAGTTTCAGCATCCGAGCGGACAGCTCCCGGCGTACGAGTGGGAGTTCTCCGACCTCAACCCGCCGGTGCACGCCTGGGCCGTCTGGCGCGTCTACAACATGGACCGCATCCGCAGCGGCCAGGCCGACCACGCCTTCTTGGAGAAGTGCTTCCACAAGCTGCTGCTGAACTTCACCTGGTGGGTGAACATGGTCGACCGCCAGGGCAACAACGTCTTCGAGGGCGGCTTCCTCGGGCTGGACAACATCACGGTCTTCGACCGCAGCGAGCCGCTCCCCGGCGGCGCGGTGCTCGAGCAGAGCGACGCCACCGGCTGGATGGGGATGTTCTCCCTGGTCATGATGCGCATCGCCCTGGAGTTGGCCAAGTCGAATCCGGTCTACGAGGGGCTGGCCACGAAGTTCTTCGAGCACTATGTCTACATCGGCGCGGCCATGAAGATGATCCGCGGCGACCGGACGCTCTGGGACGAGGAGGACCACTTCTTCTACGACCTCCTCCGCTTCCCCGACGGCACCGCGGTGCCGTTCCGCGTCCGATCGCTGGTGGGCCTCATCCCTCTTTACGCCGTCGAGCGGCTGGAGGGGAAGTGGATCGAGCCGTTCCCCACGTTCCGCGAGAACCTGAACTGGTTCCTCGAATACCGGCGGGACATCGTGGAGCGCTGCGTGACGACGGTGCGCCACGACCACGACTTCACCCACGTGCTGGCCGTGGTCGATCAGGACCAGCTCCAGCACCTCCTCGCCTCCGTGGCCGATCCGGAGGAGTTCCTCTCCCCCCACGGCATGCGCAGCCTGAGCAAGCATCACCAGCAGCATCCGTTCGTGTTCGCCGACAAGTCGGTCGGCTACGAGCCGGCCGAGCCGGTGCTGAAGCTCAAAGGCGGCAACAGCAACTGGCGCGGCCCGGTCTGGTTCCCCACCAGCTTCCTGATGATCGAGTCGCTGCGCAAGCTGGAGAAAGCCTTCGGCGCCGGCGTCCGCGTCCGCGTCGGCGAGGAGCTCAAGGTGACGGCTGACGGCACCGTTCCCCTCCCCACCTCCGGCGACACGCGCGCCGAGGAGGGGCTCGGCGCCGTGTCGTCACCCCCTCTCGCCACCCCGCCCTCCCACCCCACC
>DATEOX010000140.1:0-6494 GCA_035273585.1 Thermoanaerobaculia bacterium | reverse complement strand
CAGCGAGGCGCGGCACATCGGCGCGCTCGACGGCCTGCGCGCGGCGGCCATCACGCTCGTGCTGCTCTTCCACCTCACGCCCGGCCACGACTCCGCCGGCGGCCTGCGCACGGCGCTCTTTCGCGTCGCCGACATCGGCTGGTCAGGCGTCGATCTCTTCTTCGTGCTCTCCGGCTTTCTGATCACCGGCCGCCTTTTGGCCACGCGCGACCACCCGCACCGCTTCCGCAACTTCTACGCGCGGCGCGCGCTGCGCATCTTTCCCCTGTATTTCGGCGCACTGCTGGTCTGCCTGCTGGTCATCCCGATGCTCAGCCGCGCGATCGACGTGCCGCCGACGTCGACGCAGTTGCCGTATTGGCTCTACTACACGAACTTCGTCGTACCCGGGGCGAACGTCGGCTACGTCGAGCTGCGGCACTTCTGGTCGCTGGCGGTGGAGGAGCAGTTCTACTTCGTCTGGCCGGCGCTGATCTTCCTCGCCTCGCGGCGGACCTCGCGCTGGGCGTGCGTGGGCGTGATCCTCGTCTCGCTGATCACCAGCGCGCTGATCACCTCGCAGCCCGGCTGGGAGCGGACCGCGACCTGGACGCCGATGCGCGGCTCGGGGCTGGCCATCGGTGCGCTCGCCGCGCTCGTGTGGGACTCGGCGGCTCTGCGCCGCCGCGCCCGGTTCGTTGCCGTCATTGCGTTGGCAGTGACGCTGCCGCTCCTCGCCTGGGCCGGCTCGCATGGCGCGTTCCTCGGCGCTGACGTCTGGCGCCGGCACGAGGCGCTCGTCGCGGCGCTGATGCCGTTCGTGCTGTCGGTGGCGTACGGCGGCATTCTCGTGCTGGCGCTGGAGTGGCGCTGGCTCTCGCGCCCGCTCTCCATCGCCCCGCTGCGTTGGATCGCGCGCTACAGCTACGGCATGTACGTCTTCCATCCGATCGTGCACTGGCCGTTGCTGCGCCTCTTCCCGGCCGAGATGCTCGCGACGCGGATGGGCTCCCCGAACGGCGGCGCGCTGGCCTTCTTCGCCATCGCCTGCGCTGTCACGGTGCCGCTGTCGGTCCTCTCCTATCACGGGTTCGAGGCCTGGTTCCTGCGACGGAAGCCGGTACGATGACGCCCATGCGCCGCCCGCTCGCCCTCCTGCTTCTCCTCGTCGCCTGTGCGTCGGGCCTCTACGTCGTCCCCGACGCCGCCACCTACCGGCGCCTCGCCGCCGCCGATCCGTCGAAGCAGCTCGTCGACGTCTCGACCTTCGCACCAATCGACGTCCGCTACGCCACGCCGAACAACTTCATGAAGACGACGCTCTATCCCGTTGCGCGCGTGTTTCTGCGCGCTCCCGCCGCCGCCGCGTTGCGCGACGTCCAAGCCGACCTCGCCCGCGAAGGCCTCGGCGTCAAGGTCTTCGATGGCTACCGTCCCTACCGCGTGACGAAGGCGATGTGGGACGCCATCCACAACCCGGATTTCGTCGCCGATCCGGCCAAGGGCTCGCGCCACAACCGCGGCGCCGCCGTCGACCTGACGCTCATCGACCTCCGCACCGGCGCCGAGCTTCCGATGCCGACGCCGTACGACGACTTCACCTCACGCGCGCGGCAGGACTTCATGGAGCTGCCGGCGGAGCTCATCGCCAATCGCGCGAAGCTGCGCGAGGCGATGACCCGGCACGGCTTCGAGCCGCTGCCGTCGGAGTGGTGGCACTTTGACTTTCGTGGCTGGGAGCGGTTCGAGCTGATGGATGTGCCGCTGGAGGAGCTGCCCTAGAAGCGCGTCACCATCGAGAGCGACCCCACCTTGTAGTGCTTGGAGTTGTCGTAGGCGAGGTCGATCTGGAAGCGCGGCCAGGCCAGGCCGGCGCCGACCGACCAGTGCGTCTGGCCCTCTCCCTTCGGATAGAGGATCGCCGCGCCGACGCGTTCGCCGGCGTCGAGCGGGCCGCGCCACTCGATGGCGTGCGCCGGGTCGCGCCACGCGCCGGCGCGGATGGCAAACGGGATCTTCGTCGAGAAAAAGTACTCGCCGCCGAGGTGAATCTCGGTCACGTCCGGCGCCACGTACGGGTTGTCGACGTCCTGCACGTCGGCCACGATGGAGACGAAGTCATCGGTCAGGTTGGTGTACTTCACCCGCACCGCGTCCGCGTTGATGGTCAGCGCCGGGATGGGGCGGAAGGAGACGCCGAGGCCGTAGATGTCCGGGATGTGGAACGTCGTGTCGGCCACCTTCTCGTATTTCAGGCCGGTCTCGGCGTTGGCGATGAAGGTCGGGGTATCGAACTTCGGCCCCTGCTTGAAGACCGCGCCGAAGCTCAGCTTGTCGTTCGCCGTCCACTTCACGCCGGCGCCGAAGGTCAGATCGTTCTGGTCCTTCAGTTTGATCTGGCCGTTCTCCTCGACCGCCGTGGCCTGCGCGGAGATGCTGCTGAAGGCGCGCGTCGGCGTGACGCGGAACGTCAGCGACTCCTCGTGGAAGGTCTGGTAGCGCGCGTTCGCGCCGAAGGAGAAGTTGCCGACCTTCCACGCGCCGGCCAGGCCGAACGTCTTCTGGCGGACGTCGAGCGCGGTGATGAACGGGTTGACCACGAACTCCAGGCAGGAGAACGGATCCTTCGTCTGCTGCCGGATGGCATTGCACTCCGCCTCGGTCACCGGCGCGTTGCCGTTCTTCGGCAGGAAGAAGTTCGGCACGTCCGTCTCCAGCGCGCCGCTGAACTCGTTCCGCGTGGGGAGCACCGCCCCCGCGCCGGCGTTGCGCAGCGGCTCGTGATAGTACGCCCCGACGCTGAAGTTCTTGATCGGATAGACGACGCTGGCAAAGGTGACGACGACGCGGTCGCTGTAGTGGGTGAAGGCGGTGCGGCTGAGGTCGGGGAAGGTGCCGCTCGTGGTCAGCACCTGCTGCTCGAGGTAGTTGCGGGCTTCGATGGAGACCTCCGGCTTGCGCAGGATGGTCAGACCGGCCGGGTTCGCCTCGGCGGCCGAGGCGTCGTCGGCCAAGCCGAGGAACGCACCGCCCATGCCGAGGGAGCGCGCGCCGGGGTTGCCGAAGTTGAACTGGAGGCCGGAGAGCGACTCGATGTCCGTGTTCTGGGCCGCTGCGGGAAGCGCGGCGAGGGCCAGCAGGAAGAACAGTTTACGCATCCGGGAAGGATAGCAAACACGGTGTCATCCTGAGCGAAAGCGAAGGATCTCCCGGCGCTTGCGAGGAGATCCTTCGCCGTCTTCGCGGCTCAGGATGACACGGGAGCCAGGGTGTCATTCTGAGCCCCGTAGAGGGCGAAGAATCCGTACCGATCTCGCGCCGCGCCTGTGGGGTACGGATCCTTCGCCGTCTTCGCGGCTCAGGATGACACGCGCGCCTCGCGCACCAGCTCCACGATCTTGCCCACCACATCCGCCGGCGCGCCGAGCTGCTTCGCCCGGTCCTTGCGCCAGCTCCACTCGACATGGCCGTTGGCCAGGCTCTTCGCCCCCACCGCCACCCGCAGCGGGAAGCCGATCAGGTCCGCATCCTTGAACTTGACGCCCGGCCGCTCGTCGCGGTCGTCGAAGAGGACGTCGATGCCCGCCGCTTTCAGTTGCTCGTACACCTCGGTGGCCGTTGCCAGAACCGCCTCGTCCTTGCCCACCGACGTCACCACGACCTCGAACGGCGCGATGGGCATCGGCCAGATGATGCCGTCCGCGTCGTGGCTCTGCTCGATGGCTGAGGCCACCGTGCGCCCGATGCCCAGGCCGTAGCAGCCCATGATCATCGGCTGCCGCTCGCCTTTCTCGTCGAGGTACTCGCAGTGCATCGACTCGGAGTACTTCGTGCCGAGCTTGAAGATGTGGCCGACCTCGATGCCGCGGTAGATCTCCAGCTCGTTGCCGCAGCGCGGACAGGGATCGCCGGCGAAGACGGTGGTGAAGTCGCCCCACTCCGGCTCCGGGAAGTCGCGCCCGACGTTCGCGCCGCCGAGATGCGTGTCCTTCTTGTTGCCGCCGACGATCCAGTTGCCGCGGCCTTTCAGCGACACGTCCGCCAGCACCCGGGCGCACTTCGTCCCGACCGGGCCGCAGTAGCCGACCGGGCCGCCTGTCGAGGCCTCGAACTTCGCGTCGGAGAGCATCTCCAGCGCGTTGACGCCGAGGTAGTTCTTGATCTTGATCTCGTTGCCTTCCCGGTCGCCGCGGACCAGGACCATCACCGGCCCGTTCTCGGTGTCGAAGACGAGCGTCTTGACGAGCTGGGAGGTCGGCTTGCCGAGGAAGCGGCCGACGTCGTCGATGGTCTGCGTGCCAGGCGTGTGCAGCGGGGCGAGCTCCTCCATCGGGGCCGGCTCCGGCTCGTCATCGAAGAACTTCGAGGTCGCCTTCTCGATGTTCGCCCCGTAACGGCAGCTCGGGCAGCTCACCACGGCGTCCTCGCCCGACTGGGCCAGGACCATGAACTCGTGCGAGGCCGAGCCGCCGATGTTGCCGGTATCGGCTTCGACCGGTACGTGGTCTAACGCACAACGATGAAAGATCCGCGTGTAGGCGTCGCGCATCCGCTCGTAGGTCTGGTCGAGCGAATCCCACCCGGTATGGAACGAGTAGGCATCCTTCATGATGAACTCGCGGCCGCGCATCAGGCCGAAGCGGGGGCGCACCTCGTCCCGGAACTTGGTCTGGATCTGATAGAGGTTGATCGGGAGCTGGCGGTACGAGTTGATCGCGTCGCGCACCGTGTCGGTGATCACTTCCTCGTGCGTGGGGCCGAAGATGAAGTCGCGCTCGTGACGGTCCTTGATCCGGAGCAGCTCTTTCCCGTACTTCTGCCAGCGGCCCGATTCCATCCACAATTCCGCGGGCTGGATGGCCGGCATGAGGAGCTCGACCGAGCCGGCGCGGTTCATCTCGTCGCGGACGATGGCCTCCAGCTTCTGGATGGAGCGGAGGCCGAGGGGGAGGTAGGTGTAGATGCCGGCGGCGACCTTGCGGATCATGCCGGCGCGCATCATGAGCTTCTGGCTGATGACGTCCGCGTCGGCCGGGACCTCGCGGAGCGTGGTGATGAAATACTGAGTCCAGCGCATTGGATTCCTCGAAAAAACGCGGCATTCTACATCGCGCTGCAAATGTTCTACTGGCCGTGCGGATGAACGAAAAACGCATCCTCGTCTTCGATCGGACGCCCGTCGCGCGCATCGTCTCGATCGCCTCGAGCTGCGCCGCCGGCGCGCTCTTCTTCTCCTACATCTCCGAGCCCCCCATCGACCCGCTCCCACTCACCGGCCTGACCCTGCTCTGCCTCGGCACGCTGGCCGCCGCGTTCATCCAGTACGGCGACCACATCTACGTCGGCGACGACGGCGTGATGTACGAGAACTGGCTGCTCAAGCGCCTCGGGCGGCACGGGCGGTGGATGCGCTGGGAAGACATCGTCGAAGTGCGGGAGATCCGCGACCGGGTGCTGATCCTGCTCTCGCGTGATGGGCGGCGCATGCTGGTCGATGCGATCTTTGGCTACGCGATTGCACGGGCGGAGATCCTCAGGCGCGCGCCGCATGCGATCGTCAGCGGCACGCTGGCGCGCGACGAAACTTGAAGAAACGCCTGCTCATCGGCATCTCCGCCGCCGTCGTCCTCGCCCTCATCGTCTTCGGCATCGTGCTGTCGCGGCAGCGGCTGCAGCGCCGTCGCGTGTTTCGCCTGGCGCCGCCGGAGAAGACCGTGCCGACGCCCGGCCTGCACGGCATCCCGCCCGTGGAGCAGTGGACGGAGACCTTCCGCCGCCTGCCGTCCGACGATCTCGTGGCGCTGCTAGCACAGATCGCCCAGAAGCACCCCGATCTCTACAACCAGTGGTCGCTCGGCTACCTGCATGCGCGAGCCCTGATCGAGGATGACCACCCGCGCGATGCGATGCAGAAGCTCGCTCCCTTTCTCGCCGCCGGCCATCCGCTGCGCGACCTGGCGCTCTATCACCAGGCGGAGATCGACGAGGCGCGCAACGAGCGCGCACTGGCCAGCCGCTCGCGCACCGCGCTGATCTTCGAATACCCGCGGTCGGCGTATCGCGACGAGGCGATCGACGACGAGACGGAGTACCTCGCCTCTGCCGGCGCCCCTTCGCTGATCGCGTTCGCCACGCGGCTCTACCCCTCGGCAGATACGAAGCGCCGCCGCGATCTCGCGGCGCACATCGCAGAGGCGCAGCCCTCCGAAGCGTTCGCGCGCGGCTTCGCGGTGCTCGCCGGCGGCACGACGGACGATCCCTCCGACCGCGTCAGCCGCGTGCTCGACAAGCCGGAGCTCATCGCGAAGATGACACCGCAGCAGAAGGCGCTCCTCGGCGAGTCGATGCAGGCCCACCGCCACTTCGACCGCGCCGTGGCGCTGCTGTCGGCGGCGCTGCCGGCGTTCCCCTCACCCCCAGCCCCCCTCCCCGCGCGGCGGGGAGAGGGGGGGAGGAGTGCAGCAAGAGCCCCTCTCCCCGCGCGGCGGGGAGAGGGTGGCCGGAGGCCGGGTGAG
>DATEOX010000139.1:0-5243 GCA_035273585.1 Thermoanaerobaculia bacterium | reverse complement strand
GATCGACATGGACCTCGCCGGGGTCCATGGAGCGGAAATGCCACGCGGGGAATCGGGACATGGGTGGACGTCCGCATTCTACAACTGACCGCCGCCGGACGGGCCCGTCCCACAAACGGACACCGCGGCGGGTACGCTTTCCTGACTTTTCAATGACTTAGCCACGGCAGACTGCTTGCGAATGTCCGGGCCGCAATGGACATCACACGCGAAGCGAAACCGAGGAAATTGACCCGCAACGTGGCCATCGGCAGCGGGGCGGCGGTCATCCTGATCACCACCGTCGGCTTGGCCCGGCTCAAGCCAGCCGCGCCGCCCATCGACCGCTCGACGGTCGTCATCGACACCGTCAAGCACGGGCCGATGACGCGCGAGGTGCGGGGGAGCGGCACGCTCGTGCCGGAGGACGTGCGCTGGATCGCGGCGACGACCGATGCGCGCGTCGAGCGCGTCGTCGTGCAGCCGGGGACGGCGGTTGGGAAAGACACGGTCATCATCGAGCTGAGCGATCCGCAGCAGCAGCAGAGCGTCCGGGACGCGGAGTGGCAGTTACGCGCGGCGGAGGCGGCCTACGAGTCGACGCGCGCGCAGCTCGAGAGCGAGCGGCTGGATCGCGAGGCGTCCGTGGCGCGGTTGCGCGCCGAGCGTGAACAGGCCGCGCTGCGCGCCGACGCGGATGCGGAACTGGAGCGGCAGGGCCTCGTGGCGCACATTACGAAGCGCGTCTCGGAGAGCTCCAGCGAGGAGCTGGGCAAGCGGCTGGCGCTGGAGGAGAAGCGGCTGCAGGTGGGCAACGCCGCCGTTGGCTCGCAGCTCGCCGCGCAGCGGGCGCAGGTCGAGCAGCGCCGGGCGATGTACGAGCTGCAGCAGGAGCGGACCCGGTCGCTGCAGGTGCGGGCCGGCATCGACGGCGTCCTGCAGCAGGTGAGCGTGCAGGCTGGGCAGCGCCTCAACGCCGGCACGAACATCGCTCGCGTCGCCCGTGCCGACAAGCTCAAGGCGCAGGTCCGCGTGGCCGAGACGCAGGCCAAGGACATCGCCGTCGGTCAGCAGGCGAGCATCGACACGCGCAACGGCGTGGTGAAGGCGCACGTCGCGCGCATCGACCCAGCCGTGAACGACGGCACGGTGCTCGTCGACCTCGCCGCCGACGAGCCGCTCCCCGCCGGCGCCCGCCCCGACCTCTCCGTCGACGGCACCATCGAGCTGGAGCGCATCGCCGACACGCTCACCATCAACCGCCCGGTGAACGCGCAGGAGGGCCGCACCGCGACGCTCTTCCGCCTCACGAAAGACGGCGCGGAGCGGGTGAAGGTCGCCTTCGGGCGCGCCTCGGCCACGAGCATCGAGATCAGACAGGGACTGAAGGAAGGGGATGAGGTGCTGATCTCCGATACGTCCGCATTCGAAAAGTACGAGCGCATCAAGGTGCAATGAAGAACGAAGCTCACAGCTCACAGGAAAGTCGCTAAGGAGAACCCATGACCGACTCCCTCATCAACCTCACCGGCGTCAACAAAGTCTTCTACACCGACGAGCTGGAGACGCACGCGCTGACGAACATCCATCTCGAGATCCGGCGCGGCGAGTACGTCTCGATCGCCGGCCCGTCCGGTTGCGGCAAGTCGACGCTCCTCTCCATCCTCGGCCTCCTCGACGCGCCGACCTCCGGCCGCTACACGCTGGCCGGCGAGTCGGTGGAGGCGCTGGGCATGGCCGACCGGGCGCGCATCCGCAATCGGCAGATCGGCTTCATCTTCCAGGCCTTCAACCTCATCGGCGACCTCACCGTCGCGGAGAACGTCGACCTGCCGCTCGGCTACCGCCGCATTGCTCCCGCGGAGCGCAAGCGCCGCGTCGAGGAGGCGCTCAGCCGCGTCGGCATGATGCACCGCGCCAAGCACTACCCGGCGCAACTCTCCGGCGGCCAGCAGCAGCGCGTGGCGGTGGCCCGCGCGCTGGCCGGCGAGCCGGCCATCCTCCTCGCCGACGAGCCGACCGGCAACCTCGACTCGAAGAACGGCGAGGCGGTGATGGACCTGCTGCGCGAGCTGCACGCGGCCGGCTCGACCATCTGCATGGTCACCCACGACCCGCGCTTCACGCGCTACGCCGACCGCACCGTGCACCTCTTCGACGGCCGCGTGGTGGAGGAGACGCACGAGCGCTACGCCGAGGAGCAGCTCGCCGACAGCGGCTTCGCCATCGCCTGACGGGACCCGATCATGACCGCCATCCTGCAAGACCTTCGCTACGGCATCCGGACGCTGGCCAAGGACCGCACCTTCACCTTCGTCGCCGTCCTGACCCTCGCCTTCGCCCTCGGCGCGAACACGGCGATCTACACCGTCGTCAACGCCATCCTCCTCCGGCCGCTGCCGTTCGAGAAGCCGGAGCAGATCATCCGCCTGTACGGCAAGAGCGACATCACCGGCAGCCTGGACATCGTGCTCTCGCATCCGAACCTGATGGATCTGCGCTCGCAGTCGAAGTCGCTCGACTCGGTCGGCGTCTTCATCCGCACCTCCAGCTTCTTCTGGGAAGGCGACGAGCCGACGCACGCCACCGGCTCGCTCCTCTCCTCCGACATGTTCCGCGTGCTGCGCGTGAAGCCGCTCCTCGGGCGCACGTTCACCGCCGCGGACGACCGCCCCGGCGCGCCGCCGATGATCCTCCTCAGCCATGACATCTGGCAGCGCCTCTTCCACGGCGACCCGACCGTTATCGGCCGGGTGATCCGCTTCGGCACGGGGAACAAGCGGCGGACGATCGTCGGCGTGATGCCGCAGGGCTTCGTCTTCCCCATCGAGGCCGAGCATCACGCGTTCTGGACGCCGTTTCACGCCGAGATGCTGCCCGCCGATCTCGCGCATCGCGACGCGTACTTCATCGAGGGCATCGCCCGGCTGAAGGACGGGGCGACGATCGAGCAGGCCCGCGCCGAGGCGGACGTGCTGTCGAAGCGCATCCAGCAGCAGTATCCGGCGGAGGCGACCGGGTACCGTTACCACATCGTCCCGTTCCATCAACAGCTCGTAGAGAATGTTCGCCCCGCGCTCCTTCTTCTGCTAGGGGCCGTCGCGCTGGTCCTCCTCATCGGCTGCGCGAACGTGGCGAACCTGCTGCTGGCCCGCGCCGCGGGACGTCGGCGGGAGATCGCCATCCGCTCCGCGGTCGGCGCGACGCGCGGCCGCATCGTGGCCCAGCTCCTCGTCGAGAGCGTGCTGCTGGCGGTGATCGCCGGCGCCTGCGGCGTGCTCCTCGCCTCGTGGGGTCTCGACATCCTCAAGGCGCTCGCGCCGGCGGACATCCCCCGCCTCGACACCGTCTCGCTCGACGCCCGCGTGCTCGCCTTCACCCTCGGTTTGTCGGTGCTCACCGGCATTGTCTTCGGTCTCGCCCCGGCGCTTGCCGCGTCGAAGACGAACCTCAACGAGACGCTGAAGGAAGGGACGCGCGGCTCGACGGAAGGGAAGGGGCGCCACCGCATCCGCAACGTGTTGGTCACGGCCGCCGTGGCGCTCTCGCTCGTCCTCCTCGTGGGTGCCGGCCTGCTCCTGCGCAGCTTCATGCTCGTGACCGGTGTCAACCCCGGGTTCGATTACCGAAACACTGCATTGATCGAGCTTTCGGCGCGCCAGGCGGTGAACGACACACCGGAGAAAGAGGACGCCTTCATGCAGCGGATCCTGGGCGCGTTGCGCGTCCTGCCCGGCGTCCGCTCCGCGGCCGCCGTCGACATGCTGCCGCTCGACCGCAACGAGCGGACATGGAGCTTCCAGATCGTCGGCCAGCCGCGCTTCCCCGCCGGCCAGGAGCCGGACGCGACGACGTCATTGGTGTCGCCCGGCTACTTCCGCACCATGTCCATCCCGCTCCTGCGCGGCCGCGATGTGACCGACCGCGACGTGAAGAGCACGCCGGAGGTGGTCCTGATCAACGAGACGTTCGCCCGCCGCTGGTTCGGCAACCAGAACCCCGTCGGGCGCAAGCTCCTCCTCCGCTGGGACGCGGGCGAGGAGGAGCACGAGGTCATCGGCGTGGTCGGCGACGTCCACTACCACGACCTCACCCGCGATCCGGCGCCGATGCTCTACCTCGCGGTGCGCCAGCATCCGACCCGGCACATGCACTACATCGTGCAGGTGCCGAACGCTACGAGCTTTGGACCGGCTCTACGCGCGGTAGTGCGGCAGATCGATCGCGAGCAGCCGATTCTCGACGTCAGGACGATGGCCGACGTGCGCGGCCAGTCGCTCGCCACGCGCCGGTTCGACATGCTCCTCCTCGGCGTACTCTCCGCCCTGGCGCTGGTCCTCGCCGCGGTCGGCATCTACAGCCTGATGTCGTACACGGTCACGCAGCGCACCTCGGAGATCGGCATTCGCATGGCCCTCGGCGCGGGCACGGCAGACGTCTTCCGCCTCATCGTCGGCAATGCTCTCAAGCTGGTGGGCGTCGGCGTGGCGGTGGGCGTCGGCGTCGCGCTGGCCGTGACGCGGCTGATGTCGACGCTGCTCTTCGGCGTCGGCGCGAGCGACCCCGTCACCTTCGCCGCCATCTGCGTCACCATCGCCGGCGTGGCCCTCGTCGCGAGCTGGGTGCCGGCGCGGCGTGCGACGCGCGTCGATCCGCTGGTGGCCATCCGCTACGACTAACCGGCGAGCGGGCGTCCCGCCCGTATGCACCGCGATACCGCCGGACGAGACGTCCGGCGGCTTGCGGGCGGGACGCCGGCGCTCCTAGAGTGCCACCGCAATGCCGACCGTCCTCATCGCCGACGACCAGCCCGACGTCCTCGAAGCCCTCCGGCTCCTGCTCAAGCCGGAGGGCCTCGCCGTCGAGATGGCGTCGTCGCCAGGAGCGGTCATCCGCGCCGTCGGCGCGCGCGAGTTCGACCTCGTGCTGGTCGACCTCAACTACAGCCGCGACACGACATCCGGCGCCGAGGGGCTGGACCTGCTCGAGCAACTGCACGCGTACGACCCGACGCTGCCGGTAGTGGTGATGACCGCCTGGGCCACGATCGATCTGGTGGTCGACGCCATGCGCCGCGGCGCGCGCGACTTCGTGCAGAAGCCGTGGGACAACGCGCGCGTCCTGTCGATCATCCGCAATCAGATCGCGTTAGGCCGCGCGCTGCGGCTCGTCATCATCGGCGTCGGGATCGGCGTCGTCGCCGCGCTGGCGACGACGCGTGTGATGGCCAGCCTGCTCTACGGCGTCACCGCGAATGATCCGGT
>DATEOX010000138.1:0-9771 GCA_035273585.1 Thermoanaerobaculia bacterium | reverse complement strand
CGCGGGCAACCGCCTCTATGGCGCCGCGGGCGACGCCGGCCTCCTGACGTTCGACGTCAGCGGCTTCACATTTCCTTTCCCCGTCCGCGGCTACGCGACCGGCCCCGCGACCTCGGTCGGCATCGTCGACACGCGCGCGGTGGTCAGCCGCGCCGCGGGCGGCCTGACCGATTTCGCCATCAGCTCCTCCGGCAGCCTCACCCTCGGCCGGCAGTGGGACACGCGCTCGGACGTCGTGCAGGACGGCGGCAACGGCTTCCTGCTCACCTCGTCCGGCAAGACGCTCACCTTCTGGACGACGCAGTCGCTCACGCCCACGGAGATCAGCAGCGCGACCTTCAACGCGAACGTCGTCGCCGCGGCGTTCATCGGGACGACGGCCTACGCCGTCCTCTCCGACAACACCTTCTGGTCCGCGAACCTCGTGCAGCAGACCGCCACGGTGCAGCAGATCTCGACGGGCGTGAAGCCGTCGCTCCTCGCCCGCTCCGGCTCCTCCCTCGTCCTCGGCGAGCTGCGCGAGGAGGGAACGACGGTGCTCTCGTACTACGCCACACCGTCCTTCGCCACCCCGACGCGCACCGTCACGGTGGAAGGGGTGGCCACCACGAACCTCGCCCTCTCCGGCAACCTCGGCGCGGTCTTCACCTTCCGCGGCATCACGCTCGTCGACTTTTCGACCGGTACCGCCACGGTGCTTCCGAGCTCGAACACGGCGCTGGCGAAGGACCTCGCGTTCAGCGGTACGCGCCTGCTCGAAGCCACCGACCGCGCGCTCCTGGTGTGGGACACGACCACGAAGACGCTGTCGCGCCAGCTCGCCCTCCCCTCCGAGCCCGTTGCGCTCGATGCAAACGATTCCTTCGCCCTGCTGGCTACCGTCGACGGCATCACCATCGTCTCGCTGAACGCCACGACACGGCTGCCGTCCCCGGTCACCGCGCCGGTCGGGAACGCCTACTACCGGAAGGCCGTCGCGGGCGGCGACCGGATCTATCTCTTCGACGGCCGCGGCGTCGACGCGTTCAGCGTCGCCTTCGGCGCGGCGCCGCACTTTGTCGCCTCCGTCCGGCCGGCGGGCATCATCGATGTCGCCGCCTCCGCCACGCGACTCTTCACCCTCGGCAACGGCGGCGTGATCAGCGCCTGGTCGCCGGACGGTGTGCTCCTCGGCCAGTCGACGCTCGACGAGGGGCCGGACGTGCAGCCGCTGTCGATCGCCACGGTGAAGGACGCGGTGTGGGTCTCGATCGCCAAAGGCTGCCTCACCGCCGCGTGCGAGAAGAAGACGATCGTGCTCGACCCCGGCTCGCTCGTGCGCACCGCGACGCTCGGCGGCGGCGCGACGGATGTCGCCACGGTCGCGAACCGCGCCTACGCGTTGTTCGAGCTGCCGAACGAGGTGCGCGTGCTCGACGTGAGCGACGCGCTGCATCCGTCGCAGCTCGCCGCACGGGCCGCGGAGGGGACGCAGCCGCCGGTGTCGATCGCGTTCGGCGCGGGCACGGTCTTCGTCCTCGGCGAGAAGCTGTACCTCTACAACGAGGCGCTGGCGAAGACGGGCGAGCCGTTCCCGTCGTACGCCGGCGATCCGACGTCCGGCCTGGCGTACGTCGATCAGCGAGTGCACGTCGACGGCAACTGCGTGCTCATCACCGGCCGGTCATTCACGCCGGAGCTGCTGACGTTCCCCACCCTCGGCGTCGTGCAGACGCTAGCCATGCCCGCCGCCGTGAAGTCCATCGTCTCCGCCGGCGGGCGCCTCTACCTGTTGACCGACTACTCGCTCGAGGTGCTGTCCACGGGCGCCGCCCCCCCGCCCGCCCCGAGGCGCCGGGCGGCGCGATGAAACTGCGGTTCGAGGCCGAGCCCGACGCGTACCGCATCACGCTCGACGACCCGCCGCTGCACATCCTGGACATCGCCCTGCTCGACGAGCTCCGCGCCGCGCTGGGGCGCGTGCGCAACGACCGTCACGCGCTGATCATCGACGCGAGCGGCAGCCGCGCCTTCTCCGCCGGCGTTGCCGTGCAGGACCACCTCGGCGACCGCGCCGCGACCATGCTCCGCCTCTTCCACGACTGCTTCCGCATCCTGCTGCGGCTCGACGTCGTCACGGTCGCCATCGTCGACGGCCCCGCCCTCGGCGGCGGCTGCGAGCTGGCCATGGCCTGCGACTTCGTCCTCGCCTCGCAAGCCGCCACGTTCGGCCAGCCCGAGATCCACCTCGGCGTCTTCGCGCCGGTGGCGTCGTATCAACAGTCCCGCCTCCTCCCGCCCCGCAAAGGCCTCGAGCTCCTCCTCACCGGCGACCCCCTATCCGCCCCCGAAGCCGCCCGCCTCGGCCTCGTCAACCTGGTCTACACCTCACCGCAGGAGGCCGAGGAGTGGCTGCACCGCCTCTACCGCCACAGCGCGTCGTCGCTCCGCTTCGCCAAGAAAGCCTTCCGCCTCGCCCAGAGCGCGGACTTCGACGAACGGCTCGCAAGAGTCGAGCGCCTCTACCTCGACGACCTGATGAAGACCGACGACGCCACGGAAGGATTGAAGGCGTTTCTGGAGAAACGGACGCCGGGGTGGGGCGGGCGATAATGTGCGGATGCGCCGAGTTCTGCTTCTGCTGTGTGTCATCGCCCCTGCTGCGCTGGCCCAGGTAGCACGCCCGCATTCAGGCCCTTTCTCATGGACGGCCGGCGAGTATCGGTACGACGGCGCGGGCAACATCACCGCCATCGGCAGCGAGTCTTTCGTCTACGACAAGATCGGCCGCCTCAAGAGCGCAACGGTGCGCGGCCCCGACCTGACGACCACTCAGACCCAGACCTTCGGATATGACGCGTACGGCAATCTCACCAGCGCGTCCAAGCTCGGCCAGACCGTGCTCCTGCCGGTGGACGAAGGGTCGAACCGCCTGACCGGTATCGGCTACGACGGCGCGGGCAACCTGGTGACGTCCGGCGCGGTCCATTACGGCTACGACGCGCTCGGGATGATGAACACGGTACGCGTCGGCTCGAGCCTTCAACCGCAATTGGTGTACGCCTACACCGCGGATGACGAGCGCCTTCTCTCCTTCGACGTCTCCTCCAACACGACGCACTGGACCCTGCGCGGCCTGGACAACAGAGTCCTGCGCGTCTTCCGGCAGGAAGGCAGCTCATGGTCCGTGGAGCGCGATTACGTCTACCGCGATGGGCACCTCCTCGCCGCCCTCAAGCCCGCCGGCACGGTGGAGCATTACACCCTCGACCACCTCGGCACCCCGCGCCTGATCACGGACGGTGCAGGCAACAAGATCGGCTATCACGTCTACTGGCCGTACGGTGAGGAATGGAGCGCGGGCAACGCGCAGGAAGGCAACCCGCTCAAATTCACCGGCCACGAGCGCGACGCCGCCACCGCGCTCGACTACATGCACGCGCGACATTACGGCGCCACGTTCGGGCGCTTCTCATCGGTCGATCCGGTGCTCGGCAAGCCGACGAGTCCGCAGTCGTGGAATCGGTACTCATACGTCCTCGGCAATCCGATGAATCGAATCGATCCGGACGGCCGATGCGAACAGCCGGCGGGTTCTCCGCCCTGCTCTGACCTGACTGTCACCGTCTCCGCGCCGAATCCCTCGACGCTCGAGCATGTCAAGTTCATCCTCAATGAGACAAACGCCCAACTGACGCCGTTCGGATTCATCGAAGCAGGTTCGCCCGAAGCGTTATGGCAAAGCTATCAGGCGCGGCAGCACCCTCAGCCGTCGAACGTGCGGGCCGGCATCGTGTTCATGGGCGACCTCGGTCGTGTCGAGCCCGGCGCCGCTTCCCGCTATGACAACGTGACAAAGCCCAGAAGCATCCCGAACAGGTCTACGAACGTGTCGCGGGCATCATTCGAAAGCAATCTCGTCGGGGAAGGGTATTCAAAATCTGTCAGCAGCGACGGGAAAGCAACGATCTACTCGAAGGGTAATATCCGTTACGTGGTACGCGCGACGTCCACGTCCACCGGCCAACCGACCGCGGACGTGTACAAGGATGGCCGCCCGGTGCAGAAGATCCGCCTGGCGGAGGAAACGGCCACAAAACCATGATCACCGATTTGGCGACGTGTGAGCGCGAACTGCGTCGCATCGACTACCTGATGGACCGCCGTGCGGTCTTCCCCAATCAGGTCTTCCGGGTGCCGGTGTGCGACTTTTGGATTCTGGAGTTCGACGAGTTCTGGACCGGGCGTCTATTCCGGGACCTCAAAGCCCTCTCCTGCGCGATCGGCGACGAAGGCTTCACGCTGGCGGTTCTAAAGCCCGATCCCACCGACTACTTCTTTCACCACTTCAAGAAGTGTCCGATCCTGCGGTTCTCGCTCGAAGAGAGCGACCGCGACTACTTCGGACGTATCAATGCCGATCCGGGAAGCAGTCCCGCGGATGCGGTCGCCGTGAACTCCGACGTGGTCCTCGCGTATGCGGAGTCGCTCCGTTGGGCCGTGTATGGCTCGCGCCACTGGGAGATCGCCGCGATGGCGGCGATGGACGAGGGTGTCGCGGACGCCGTTCGCGCGACGCCGCTCGCGGAAATCGCAGTCACGACGGCCCTTGCCGTGCACACGCTGGTACCGATGATCTATGAACGCGGCGTCCCGGAAGAGCTCTCTTCCGGACTGCTCGCGAACTACCAAGCGGGAACGGGATAGCTACTGCTGCTCGAACTCCACCGTCGTCTGCGGGTCGAGCTTGATCGACATCTTCTTCGCCGGGGCCTGCAGGGACAGGAACTGGGTGACGAGGACGACGCCGGATGGTTTGCCGTCGCAGCCGACGGGCATGGGGCGGACGATCTTCATCTCGCCGAAGGCCTTGGCGATCGTCTTTCCCTTCTCGTCCACCCACTCCGGCATCGGGGACTTGCCATCCGTGATCGCTTTGGCCAGCGCGTAGGCCTCCTGGTAGGTCAGCTTGCCGGTGAGGAGGGTGATGGTGTGCTTCGAGCCGTCGCTGCGGAGGAGAAACTTGTTGGCGCACGCCGCGTGGGCGAGCAGCGGAAAAACGAGCGCGAAAACGGTGGCGGAGGCGGCGGTGCGGCAATTCATCAGGCCGCTTAACCGCGCTTGGGCGGGATGAATTTCGGGACTGATATCATGCCCGGCGCGTCACCGGAATCGATCCGCGCGAAGGAACCTGAATGAGCATCCCCGAGGAGCGGCCGCGTCGCGACCTGGCCGCGCTGCGCATCCACCGAGACGACGAGCCCACTCACCGTCCCTGGGGGAAGATCATCGGTTGGATCATCGCGCTCGCGGTTGCCGGCATCCTGGCGTACGGCGGCTACGAAAAACTGGTCATCCCCAGACGCGCGCCGCAGGTCGAGATCATCACCGTCAAGCCGACGGTCAACATCGCCAACCCGGCGCTGCTCACCTCCACCGGCTACCTCGTGGCCAACAAGACGGCGAAGATCACGCCGAAGATCTCCGGGAAGGTCGTGCAGCTCAACATCGACACCGGGCAGGACGTCCGCCGCGGCGACGTCCTCGCGGTCCTGGAGAGCACGAACCTCCGCGCGCAACTCGACGAAGCCGAGGCATCCCTCGGCAACGCGGAGCGCGACTGGAGCCGGCAGACGGCGATGTGGCGCGAAGGCGTCACGACCAAGGCCCAGCTCGACGCGGCCGAGGCGCAGCTCAAGGCGGCGCGGGCGCGCGTGCAGCAGGTGCGCATCAACATGCAGGACATGGTCATCCGCGCGCCGTTCGACGGCACCATCGCGGCGAAGAACACCGAGGTGGGCGAAGTGATCTCCAGCGTGATGATGGGGCAGGTGGCGGGCACGCTGCCGTCCGGCGCCATCTGCACGCTCGTCGACCTGAAGACCATCGAGGTCGAGGCGGACGTCAACGAGCAGAGCATCTCGCAACTGAAGGAAGGGCAGCCGGCGGAGATCACCGTCGATGCGTTTCCGGGGCGGAAGTGGAGCGGACGGCTGCGGCAGATCGTCCCCACCGCCGACCGGGCCAAGGCCATCGTCAAAGTGAAAGTCGCGATCCTCGATCCGGACGCGCGCCTGCTGCCGGAGATGAGCGCCAGCGTCTCGTTCCTGCAGACCGCGCGCACCTCGCAGGAGCTGAGCGAGCCGGCCAAGATCTGGCTGCCGCCGGCAGCCGTCGTCGACAAGCGGGTGGCGGTGGTCGACGGCGATAGCCACGTCAAGTGGAAGAGCGTGACGACCGGCGCCGTGCGCGAGGGGCGGATCGAGATCGTCGGCGGCCTGCGCGAGGGCGATCGGGTCGTGACGGACAAGGCGGAGCAGTTGAAGGATGGGCAGCTCGTGAAGGTTGCGTCGTAGCGCCTGAAGGGACGGATCCTTCGCCGTCTGCGCGGCTCAGGATGACACCGAGAACGGAGAAAGCATGGAAACCATCGTCGAGATCCGGGACGTGCACAAAATCTACAAACGCGACCAGTTCGAGGTGCCGGTGCTGAACGGCATCACCCTGGCGGTCCCGCGCGGCGACTTCCTCGCCCTGATGGGTCCCTCCGGCTCGGGCAAGACCACTCTGCTGAACCTGATGGCCGGCATCGACCGGCCGTCACGCGGCAGCATCTCCGTGGAGGGGAAGGAGATCTCCCGCTTCTCGGAGACGCAGCTCGCCAGTTGGCGGGCGCGGCACATCGGCTTCATCTTCCAGATGTACAACCTCATCCCCGTCCTCGACGCGTTCGAGAACGTGGAGCTGCCGCTGCTGCTGACGCGGCTGAACAAGAAGCAGCGCCGGGAGCACGTCATGACCGCGCTGGACATCGTCGGTCTCGCCGACCGGATGCATCACTACCCGCGGCAGCTCTCCGGCGGCCAGGAGCAGCGGGTGGCCATCGCCCGGGCCATCGTCACCGACCCGACCATCCTCGTGGCCGACGAGCCGACGGGCGACCTCGACGCGAAAAACGCCGAGGAGACGCTCGACCTCCTCGGGCGGCTGAACCGCGAGTTCGACAAGACCATCGTGATGGTCACCCACGATCCGAAGGCGGCGTCGCGCGCGCGGCACGTGCTGCATCTGGAGAAGGGACAGCTCGCCGAGGGGCAGTACGGATACGAGGCGGCGGCAGGCGACCGATGAGATTCGCCAAGCTCATCCTGCGCAACGTCTACCGCAACCCGCTGCGCGCCGTGCTGACGGCGCTGCTCATCGCCTCCATCTTCTTCTTCGTGGCCACGCTCCTCTCCATCCTGTACGCCTTCGACAACTACAGCGACATGGGCAAGGGCTACAACCGCCTGGTCGTGCAGTCGGCCATCTCCTTGGCCGCGCCGCTGCCGTACGCGCAAGAGCAGAAGATCCGGCAGATCCCGGGCGTGGTCGACGTCTGCAAGCTGCAGTGGATCGGCGGCATCTACAAAGACCCGCGGAACTTCTTCGCCAACTTCGCCGTCGACCACGACCGGATGGAGAGCGTGTTCGAGGACTACAGGGTCGATCCGAAGCAGATGGCCGACTTCAAGAGCGACCGGCAGGGGGCGATGGTCGGCGAGGAGCTCCTCAAGCGCTTCGGCTGGAAGCTCGGCGACCGCATCACGCTCAAGGGGCCGCTCTTCGGCTACGACCCGGAGATCACCCTGCGCGCCGTCTACCACCACCCGGTGAACAAGTCGGCGCTCTACTACCACATGGATTACCACCAGCAGATGATCGGCAACCGGGGGATCGCCGGCACGTTCTGGCTCAAGGTGAAGGACCCGGCGCAGATGGCGACCATCAGCCAGCAGATCGACGCCATGTTCAAGAACAGCGAGTTCCCGACCGAGACCTTCACGGAGAAAGAGTTCCAGAAGAACTTCATGTCCATGATGGGCAACGTCAAGCAGCTCTTCATCGCCATCAGCGTGTGCGCCATCTTCATGGTCGTGCTGCTGGCGGCGATCACCATGAGCATGACCGCGCGGGAGCGGGTCACGGAGATCGCCGTGCTCAAGGCCATCGGCTTCGGGCGCGGCCTGGTGCTGACGCTGATGCTCACCGAATTCGTGGTCCTGACCCTGGCCGGCGGCATCCTCGGCGCGTTCGGCGCGCGGGCCCTCTTCAGCGTGGTGGACATGGCGAAGATGACGCAGGGCTTCCTGACGAACTTCTTCGTCCCGCCGTCGACCATCCTGACCTGCGTGCTGATCTCGGCCGGCATCGGGCTGCTCTCCGGCGGCCTGCCGGCGCTGCGCGCGACCGGCATGAGCGTGGTGAACGGCCTGCGGAGGGTGGTCTGATGATTCCGATCAAGTACAACGTCGGCAACCTCGGCGCGCGGCGCGTCTCCACGATCATGACCATCATCGGCATCGGCGTGGTCATCGCCGTGATGCTCTCCATGATGGCGCTCTACAACGGCGTGACCTCCGCCACCCTCTCCTCCGGCTCGAAGGAGAACCTGATCGTGCTGCGCGAGGGGGCCGAGGCGGAGCTCTCGAGCTGGGTCACGAAGGACGCGTTCCGCATCATCCGCGCCCTGCCCGGCGTCGCCACGTTCGGCAGCGACCAGCAGCCGCTCGTCTCGCCCGAGCTGATCCTCCTCTTCAAACTGCCGAAGCGGGATGACGCGAAGGGCTCCAACGTCACCATCCGCGGCGTCACGCCGGCCGCGTTCGCGCTCCGGCCGGCCCTGCGCATCACCTCCGGCCGGATGTTCCGCCCCGGCACGAACGAGCTGATCGTGTCGCGGCGCATCAGCCAGCGCTTCCTGAACGTCGGCCTGGGCGACTCGTTTCAGTTCGGGCCGCAGACCTGGAGCGTGGTGGGCCTCTTCGACGCCGGCGGCACGGCTTTCGACTCCGAGATGTGGTGCGACCTGAACTACCTCGGCGAGGCGCGGAAGCGGTCCGACTACTCGTCCATCCTCCTCGAGCCGGCGGACAGCTCCGCGGCGTCCGCCATCAAGGCGTCGATCCAGAACGACAACCGCCTCAAGCTCAACGTGAAGAGCGAATATCAGTACTACGCCGACCAGACGCAGGCGCTCGCCGGCATCCGGTTCCTGGTGGGCATCGTGACCTTCTTCATGATCATCGGTGCCAGCCTGGGAACGATGAACACGATGTTCTCCACGGTCGCGTCGCGCGGGCGGGAGATCGCCACGCTGCGCGCGCTCGGCTTCAAGCGGCGGAGCATCATCCTGTCGATGGCCATCGAGAGCGCGTTCATCGCATTGCTGGGGGGCATCGCCGGCGTGCTGCTGTCGCTGCCGGTGAACTGGATCTCCACCGGCACGACGAACTGGCAGACGTTCTCGGAGGTGGCGTTCAACTTCAAGGTGGACGCGCCGATCGCGATCAATGGCATCCTGCTCGCGCTGATCGCGGGGCTGATCGGCGGGCTGATGCCGGCCGTGCGGGCGGCGAGGCTGCCGATCACGAAGGCGCTGCGAGAGATCTAGGCACGCGGGCGCGCCTTTTTCGACCACCGAATGTCGATCTTCGGCGGCGACGTCTCGAGCGTCGGCGGCTTGTACGCCGCCTCGAGCGCGGCGGCCGGCTCGACGAAGCGCGCGTGCCGGACATCCAACGCGCGGGGCGGGCGGCGGGCGGGAGCGAAGCCGAAGGCCCACCAGCAGGCCGCCATCATCGCTACAAAAACGAACGGCCAGGCCGCGGCGGCCTCGCGCAGCTCGGGCTCGAGCACCTGCTCGTAGCTCGCCGCCGGGCGGCGGGCAACATTCGCGAAGAGGGTCACGACGAGCAGGCCGCCGGCGCAGAGCGCGCCGGCGCGGTACCGCGCGAGCTCTGAGGCCGCGCC
>DATEOX010000137.1:0-9359 GCA_035273585.1 Thermoanaerobaculia bacterium | reverse complement strand
GGTCAAGGGGGCGCATCGGGACATGATGCGCAAGACGGCCAGGGCGAACCCGAAGGAGATCGAGGCGGACTTCGAGCGGCGGGTGATGCCCGGCATCAACTACTGCCAGCGGGTAGGCAACATCATGGGGGCGACGACGATGTTGTCGCTGCTCAGCACGATCGAGCACGGGAGCTTCGACGCGCCGCAGCGGGTGGGCTGCTTCTCCTACGGCTCCGGCTGCTGTTCGGAGTTCTTCAGCGGCGTGGTCACGAAGGACGCGCAGGAGCGCGTGCGGGCGTTGGGCATCCGCAAGCAACTCGACCGGCGGTACGAGCTGCCGATGGACGAGTACGACCGGCTGCTCGTCGGCAGCAGCGCGGTGAAATTCGGCACCCGCAACGTGGTGCTGGATACCGATTTCCTCCCTCAGGCGAGGAGCGCTCAGGGAAACGAGACGCTGTTCCTGACGGCGATCAAAGACTTCGAGCGCAGGTACGACCGGGTGGCCTGAAAACGCATCCCACAGGATTCCAAAAAATGTCCATGAGCGACTACGTGATCCGTCACGCCGCGGAGGCTGACCTCGATCGGCTGTGTGAGCTGGAGGAGCTGTGCTGGCAGCACACGCGCACTTCCCGCGAGCAGCTCCGGTCCCGCCTCCTCCGTTACCCCGAAGGCCAGCTCGTCCTCGAAAAGGACGCTCAGGTCCTGGGCGTGATCTATAGCCAGCGCATCGCCGACGCGGACGCGCTGACGACGCGCACGGCGGCGGACGTCCATGAGCTGCACGACCCGTCCGGCTCGGTCATCCAACTGCTGGCCGTCAATCTCGACCCGCGGGTCCAGAACGCCGGTTACGGCGATCAATTGCTGGAGCACATGCTCCAGCGGTGCAGCGTCATGGCCGGCATCGATCGGGTCGTCGGCGTGACGCTCTGCAAGCGGTTCGACGGCTCCACGCCGTTCGACGCATACACCCGCCGGGAGGGCAGCAGCCAGGATCCCGTGCTCGCATTCCATTGGGCTCACGGCGCCGAGGTCGTGAAGGCCATCCCCGGCTACCGGCCGGAGGACCGCGCGAATCAGAGCAACGGCGTCCTCGTGGCGTACGACATCCGCAATCGGCCGCAGCGGCGTCAGCTCACGGCCGGCGCGGAAGCGGCGGCGCTCGATCGGGAGCAGATCGCGCGCTTCGTCGAGGGAGAAGCGGCCCGGCTGCTCGGGATCGGCGAGAGCGAGCTCGATGTCGACCGGCCGGTGATGGAGATGGGTCTCGACTCGGCCGACCTGCTCAAACTGCAGCGGCTGTGCGAGGAGCGGTTCGCCATCCAGCTCCAGGCGGGCTTCTTCTTCGAGCACGGCAGCATCCGCAAAGTCATCGATCATCTCGCGGGGAAGCGCGCGCCGGCGGTGCGCGAGGATCGCGACCGCGTAGCCGCGGGGGACATCGCCATCGTCGGGTTGGCCTGCAAGCTGCCGGGCGGCATCGAGACGCCGGACGATCTCTGGCGCGTGCTGGCCGGGGGCGAGTGCGTGATCGGATCGTTTCCGGCGGAGAGGCGAGGCTGGCCCAGCGCGGCCGACTATCCGGGCATCGATCAGGGCGGATTCGTCGCCGATGCGGACGCGTTCGATGCGGCGTTCTTCCGCATCTCGCCCGCGGAGGCGCAGGTCACCGACCCGCAGCAGCGGATGCTGATGCAGCTCGCGTGGAGCTGCCTGGAGGATGCCGGCATCCTGCCCGCGGCGCTGAAGGGATCGAATACCGGCGTGTTCGTCGGCGCGAGCAACTGCGATTACAGCCGGCTGGTGCAGGAAGCGGGGGTGGAGGTCGAGGCGTACAACGGCGTCGGCAGCTCCCTGGCCATCCTGGCCAACCGGGTCTCGTACTTCTTCGACCTCTCCGGCCCGAGCCTCGTGGTCGACACGGCCTGCTCGTCGTCGCTGGTGGCGCTGCATGCCGCCGTGCAGTCGCTGCGGTCGGGCGAATGCGCCGCCGCACTGGCCGGCGGCGTGAACTTCATCTGCCATCCCGACCTGTCGGTCGCCTATCACAAGGCCGGGATGCTCGCGCCGGACGGCCGGTGCAAGGTGTTCGATGCGAGTGCCGACGGCTATGTGCGCTCCGAGGGGGCGGTGGTGCTGTTGCTCAAGCCGCTGCGCGCGGCGGTCGCGGAGGGGAATCGCATCCATGCGGTGATCCGGGGCAGCGCGACGAATCACGGTGGCCTGGCCGGCGGCCTCACGGTCCCGAATCCGCAGAAGCAGAAGGAGCTCCTCATCGCGGCGTGGAAAGACGCCGGCGTCGCCGCCCAAGAGCTCAGCTACATCGAAGCCCACGGCACCGGCACGTCGTTGGGCGATCCGATCGAGGTCGAAGGGATCCAGGCCGCGTACGCGGAGCTCGGGTCGTGCGCCATCGGCTCCGTAAAGAGCAACCTCGGACACCTGGAGTCGGCGGCCGGGATCACCGGGCTGCTGAAGGTCGTGCTGTCGCTTCGCCATCGGCAGCTTCCCGCATCGGTCCATTTCGCACGGCTCAATCCGAAGATCTCGCTGGACGGCACGCCGTTGACGATCCAGGACCACCTTCGCCAGTGGGATGAGGATCGGCCGCGCGTGGCAGGAGTGAGCAGCTTCGGCTCCGGCGGCGCCAATGCGCACGTGGTGGTGGAGGAGTACCCGGCCTCCGCGTCCATCAGCGAGCCGGACGATGAGTACCTCTTCGTGCTCTCCGCGGCGAACGACGACCGCCTGCGCGAATACGCGCGCAGCGTCCTCGCATGGCTCGAGCGCGGAGCGAACTTTGCGGATGCCATCTTCACCTGGCAGACCGGGCGCACGGCGATGAAGCAGCGGCTGGCCATCAAGGCGAAGGACCGCTTCGAGCTGCGCGACCGGTTGATGCGGTGGCTGGCGGGAGACGGCGACGCGGCCGACGTCTGGTCCGGTCACGCGGGGCAAAAGGACGCGACCCTCGCCCGCATGTGGCAGACCAAGTCGGGCCGGCAGTTGATCGACCACGCGCTCGCCGAACGAGACATCGATGCGCTGGCGACGCTCTGGACCGCGGGGACGGAGATCGACTGGCGCAAGTACTACGAGAGCCCGCGGCAGCCCGCGAGCGTGCCGACGTATCCGTTCGCCAAAGACCGGCACTGGATCGAGGCCGCGGCGCGTGTGGTGCCGACAGCGGTCATGCACCCGTTGCTGCACGTCAACACGTCCGATCTGCGCCAGCAGAGCTACAGCGCGACGTTCACCGGCGAGGAGTTCTTCCTCGCCGACCACCAAGTGCGCGCGGACGGCCGGAGCGTGCAGAAGGTGCTGCCTGCGGTGGCGTACCTGGAGATGACGCGCGCCGCGATCGAGCGCGCCTTGCCGGCGTGGCCGGAATCGACGCTGCTGGAGCTGCGCAACACCGTCTGGGTCCAGCCGATCGTCGTGACCGGAGCGAAGCAGATCAGGATGGCGTTGTCGGCGGACGACGACGGCCAGCTCGACTACGAGATCTACAGCGAGGAAGGGGAGCAGCGGATCGTCCATTGCCAGGGCCGCGCGGTGCTCAGCGCTGCGACGGCGTCCGTCAAGCACGACCTGCCGCAACTGGAGCGGACCATCGGGCCGGCGGTCGCCGAGCCGGATGCGGCATACGCGGCGTGGGCCCGGATGGGACTGGTCTACGGACCGTCGTTCCGGACCATCACCGCCATTCATCACGGCAGCGGCCAGTCGCTGGTCCGCCTGCGGATGCGCACGGGCGAGGCGGAGTACGTGCTCCATCCGAGCATGATGGACGGCGCCGTGCAGGCGGCCGTCGGATTCGTCGACGGATGGTCGGCGCTTGCCGGCGGGCCGCATCTGCCCTTCGCCCTGGAGTCGTTGCGCATCATCTCGCCCTGCACGCGGGAGATGGCCGCGTGGGTCCGGTATGCAGCGGGCAGCCATGACAGCGTGGTCAAGCTGGACATCGACCTCTGCGACGAGCAGGGGAACGTCTGCGTCGAGCTGCGCGGATTCTCCTCGCGCGCGGTGAGCCAGACGACGGCCGGCAGTCTGCTCGCCGTGCCGGTATGGGAGCCGCGCGAGCTCGATCGCGGCGCCCGCATCGACTATGCGCAACACTACGTGGAACGGCTGCCGCTGAGCGCGGAGGGCAGCATTGCGCAGCGCTATGGCGCGGATGCGGTCGCGTGCTTCGAGCGCATCCAGGCCATCCTCCGCGGCAAACCCGAGGGGAAGGTGCTGTTCCAGATCGCCGTCGCCGGCGATGAGGAGCAGGCGCTGCTGGCCGGCCTGTCGGGATTGCTGAAGACCGCGGCGCTCGAGAACCCGCGCTTCACCGGCCAGTTGATTCTCGCTCCGGCGGAATTGGAGCGCATCCTCGAGGAAGAAAGGAGTCACGGGCAGGACTCGCTGATCCGATATCGCCACGGCACTCGGGAGGTCCTCCGTTGGCAGGAGGTCGCCACCGACGCCGACACGATCGCCTTCAAAAACGACGGCGTCTATCTGATCACCGGCGGCTTCGGCGCTCTCGGGCAACTGTTCGCGAACGAGATTCGCGATCGCGCGCCCGGTGCGCAGGTCGTCCTTACCGGGCGGCGGCAGGTGGACCTCGAGGACGCGGATCAGGTCCGGCGGCTCATCGCGTCGATCAAGGAAGAACACGGGCGCCTCACCGGCATCCTCCATTGCGCCGGGATGATCGCGGACGGCTTCATCCTCACCAAGGACAGTGCCCGTTTCCGCGACGTCCTCGCTCCGAAAGTCGTCGGTACGTACAACCTCGATCAGGCCACCCGCGACGTGGAGCTCGACTTCTTCGTGCTGTTCTCGTCCGTGAACGGCGCGCTCGGAAATGTCGGACAGGCCGACTACGCGGCGGCGAACGCGTTCCTCGATCAGTTCGCGGCGTATCGCAACCGGCAGGTCGCGGCGGGGGAGCGGCACGGGCGCACCCGCTCCATCGACTGGCCGCTGTGGCAGGACGGCGGGATGAAGATGGATGCCGCGAGCCTGGAACTGCTGCATCGCGCCACCGGCATGCAGCCGATGCAGACCGCCACGGGGATGCAGGCCTTCCATCGCATCCTGGCCCTCCCTCACGATCAGGTCCTGGTCATGGAAGGCGATCCGGCCCGGATGCGCCGCACATTGATGCCGGCCTCGGCGAAGCCTGTAGTAGAGCGCCCAACGGCAGTCGCGCTGGAGCCGGACACGCTCGCGGAGAAGACCGAGGAATACCTGCGCCGGCAGTTCTCCAGCGTGTTGAAGCTGCCGGCCCACGACATCGATCCGCGGGCCGCGCTCAAGGACTACGGCATCGACTCCATGGTGGCCATGAAGCTGACCAACCGGCTGGAGGAGACGTTCGGCTCGCTCTCCAAAACCCTCTTCTTCGAATACCAGACCGTCCGCGAGCTGACCGCGTACTTTGTCGACCAATATGCGTCGCAGCTCGGCGCGATGTTCGCGGTCGCCGTGCAGACGCCGCGACCCGTCGCGCCACCGCCCGCCCGCCGCTTCCTCGCCGCGCGGAGCGTCCCGCCCACCCCGAGGACGGAGTCCGATCCGATCGCCATCGTCGGCTTGAGCGGCCGCTACCCGGAGGCGCCCGACGTCGACGCCTACTGGGAGAACCTGCGCGGCGGCCGGGACTGCATCATCGAGGTGCCGCGCGAGCGTTGGGACTGGCGCAAGTACTACAGCGAAGACCGCACGAGAGGCGGACGCCATTACAGCAAGTGGGGCGGCTTCATCTCCGGCGTCGACGAGTTCGATCCGCTCTTCTTCAACATCGCACCGAAGGAAGCAAAGTACATCGATCCGCAGGAGCGCCTCTTCCTCCAGCACGCCTGGATGGCCGTCGAGGACGCGGGCTACACGCGCGCCGCGCTGCCCGGCGAGGTCGGCGTGTACGCCGGCGTGATGTGGAGCGAGTACCAGCTCTTCGGCACGGCGGCCAACGCCGAGGAGCTGCGGATGGGCTTCGCCGGCAACCTGGCCAGCATCGCCAACCGCGTGTCGTACGCCCTCAACCTGCACGGCCCGAGCATGACCCTGGACACGATGTGCTCCTCCTCGCTGACGGCCATCCACGTCGCCTGCGAGGACCTCAAGCACGGGCGCACCGGCCTGGCCATCGCCGGCGGCGTCAACGTCAGCGTCCATCCGCACAAATACCTGATGCTCAGCGTCGGGCAGTTCATCTCCAGCGACGGCCATTGCCAAAGCTTCGGCGAAGGCGGCGACGGATACATCCCCGGCGAGGGCGTCGGCGTGGTCGTCCTCAAGCGTCTCTCCGACGCCGAGCGGGACGGCGATCACATCTACGGCATCATCCGCGGGAGCGCGCTCACCCACGGCGGAAGGACGAACGGCTACACGGTCCCCAATCCTCAGGCCCAGGCCGGCGCCATCAGCCGGGCGTTGTCCGAGGCGCGCGTCGATGCGCGGCACGTGAGCTATGTCGAGGCGCACGGCACCGGCACGAAGCTCGGCGATCCGATCGAGATCGCCGCCCTCGGCAAGGCATTCGATCCCTACACGAAGGACACCGGCTTCTGCCTGATCGGCTCGGCCAAGTCGAACATCGGCCACTGCGAGTCGGCGGCGGGGATCGCCGGCCTGACCAAGGTCCTGCTGCAGATGCAGCATCGGCAGATCGTGCCATCGCTGCACTCGGAGCAGCTCAATCCGCACATCGATTTCGATCGCGGGCCGTTCATCGTCAATCAGTCGCTGAAAGCGTGGGAGCAGCCGGTGATCGATGGCCGCACGCTCCCGCGCGTCGCCGGGCTATCGTCCTTTGGCGCGGGTGGATCGAATGCCCACATGATCGTCGAGGAGTACCAGACGCCCGTGCGGCAGCCGGCGGCAGCCGCGAACGTCGTCATCCTCCTCTCCGCGCGGACGCCCGAGCAGTTGCGGCAGAAGGCCGTCGAGCTCCTGGCGTTCGTCCGCGCGCGGCGGGATGCGATCGACCTCGTGGCCATCGCTTACACGCTCCAACTCGGCCGCGAGCCGATGGACGAGCGCCTCGGGTTCGCGGCGAGCTCCGTCGATGAGCTGCTCCGGAAGCTCGAGGCCTTCGTGGCCGGCGAACCGGAAGAGCTTCATCAGGGGCAGGCGAAGCGCAACAACGATGCGCTGTCGCTCTTCAGCACCGATGCCGACCTCCGGGAAGCGGTCGACAAGTGGATCGCGCACGGGAAGCTCTCCAGGCTCGTGGAGCTGTGGGTCAAGGGATTGGAGGTCGATTGGAGCCGGCTTTACGGCGAGGACCGGCCGCGGCGCATCAGTCTGCCGACGTACCCGTTTGCGAAGGAGCGCTACTGGATCGATGTGAAGCCGGCCACGGCGCCCCGCGCGCGCATCGCCCGGATGAACCGTGCCGGCGTTGCGCGACGTCGGCCGCGGCTGCCGGACGAGACGGTTGCGACCGTCACGGCCGTCACCGTGCCCGAGCGCAAAGAGATCGCATTGCAATCACCGACGCCGCGGAAAAAGCCGGCGGCGATCGCCCTGGCCGCGCCGGATGCCGTCGATGCGCCGGCCGTCCGGACGATTTCCCGGCCGGCGGTCAGGCTCGCCGAGGATGCGTTCGCGGCCGCGTCTCCGGTGCGGCTGTATGACGGCGGCGACGGCACGTTCGCCATCGAGATCGCCGCCTCGCGGACGACGGACATGATCGTGCGCGTCCTGCAGGCGCTGGAGCGCGCGCAACAGGAGCCGGCCATCAAGGCGCTGATGCTCAGCGGCATCGAGCACTGCTTCGCGTCCGGCGGACGGAGCGCATACGACGAAGCCGTGGGGGAGAAGCTCTTCCAGCGGCTGGCCTCGTTCCCGTATCCCGTGATTGCCGCGCTGCCGGGTGATGTGATCGGCGCCGGCTTCCTGGCCGCGGCGCTCTGCGACCTCATGGTCTGCAGCGAAGACGCGCTGTACGGTTACCGCGACGCCGACCTCCATCCGACGCCCGCGGTGGCGGCCCTGTTCGAGGAGCGGTTCGGCGACACCCAATTCCTATCCAGCTCCTGGACGGGAAGGGAGTTGCGGGCGAGGGGCTGGACCTGTCCCGTGCTGCCGTGGGCGGAGGTCGAGGCGCACGCTCGAGGGCTGGCCTCGACGCTGGCCACGAAGTCGCGCGATGCGCTCCGCCT
Source organism: Thermoanaerobaculia bacterium (assembly GCA_035273585.1). Lineage (GTDB taxonomy): Bacteria > Acidobacteriota > Thermoanaerobaculia > Gp7-AA8 > Gp7-AA8 > JAFAVZ01. The sequence goes on along the minus strand of DATEOX010000137.1, from coordinate 1,212 downwards.
GCTGAAGGAGCACCTCAATCGACGCGTGGCCGAGCTGGTCGATGGGCTGGCGCCGGTCGACGCGGCGGCCGGCGAGATCCCGCTGGCCGCGGATGACGATCCGGGCGCTGATCTGGAGCAGCTCATCCGCGCGGAGCAGGCTTACGAGGCGCTCGCCGCCGCGCCCACCGTCATTCCCTTGCAGTCGACCGTGGTCACGGCCACCGCGCATCCGGAAGGCATCGTCGTCGTGAAGCTGGAGGACCGGGAAGCGAAGAACATGTTCTCCGACGCGCTCGTGGCCGGAGTGGCAGAGGCGTTCGATCACATCCGGCAGTCCTCCGCGTACAAGGTCGTGGTCCTCACCGGGTACGACAGCTACTTCGCGTCGGGCGGGACGAGAGAGACGCTGCTGGCCATCCAGCAGGGGTCGGCGAAATTCACGGACGTGAAGGTCTTCCAGGCCGCGCTGGACTGCGAGCTGCCGGTGATCGCGGCCATGCAGGGACACGGCATCGGCGCCGGCTGGTCGATGGGGATGTTCGCCGACGTCGTGCTGCTGAGCGACGAGAGCCGCTACGTCAGCCCGTACATGGATTACGGCTTCACGCCGGGCGCCGGCGCGACCTTCATCCTGGCCGAGAAAATGGGGCAGGACCTGGCGCGCGAGAGCCTGCTGACGGCGCGGGAGTACTCCGGCCGCGAGCTGAAGGAGCGGAGCGTCCGGCTGCGCGTGTTGCCGCGCGCCGAGGTGGTGCCGAAGGCGATGTCGTTGGCCAGGCGGATCGCGCGGGCTCCGCGCCAGAAGCTGATCGGCATCAAGGAGCGGTCGGCGTCGCCGATCCGTCAGCAGCTCGGAGAGGTCTACCGCCGCGAGCTGGCCATGCACGAGCAGACCTTCGTCGGCCGCGCCGACACGCTGGCCCGCATTGAGGACCGCTTCCGTCAGGAGGCTCGCCTCGAAGTCGCAGCGCCGAGGCCGGCCGTTGCCGGCGACGCGCTGGGCGACGTCTCCGGCACCTTGAAGGCGCTCCTCGCCCACGAGCTCCAGGTCCGCGAGAGCGACGTGCGCGACGACGCGCAGTTCGTCGACCTCGGGCTGGACTCGATCAGCGGCGTGACCTGGATGCGCAAGATCAACGCGAAGTACAAGACGTCGATCGAGGCGACGAAGATCTACGCCTACCCGACCCTGGCCCAGCTCAGCCGCCACGTCCAGGAAGAAGCCGCGAA
>DATEOX010000136.1:0-2021 GCA_035273585.1 Thermoanaerobaculia bacterium | reverse complement strand
GGCGGGCGATGCGCGGCGACGCCTCGCCGGAAGGAAAGTTCATTCAGCGGATCGTGTCTGAGATTCCGGTTCCGCGGTAGGGGGCTTCTTCGGCTTGCCGGCGGGGCCGTAGACCTCGCGGTAGAGCTGTTCATCCTCGTCTTCGGATCGATGCACGCTTCGAGCGGAGAGAATGCCGGCGATCGTCATGAGAGTGCCCCAGGTAATGATCGTCGTGAATCCAACGATGTCGCTAGTCGTCATGTCGCTCTACCTCACTCAATTCAATGTAGATGCCGCTGACCCACAACGCAACGGACGCCAATGCGTTCCCAAATCCCCACAGCGGTGTGAGCGTGTCAGCAACCCACCGATCCAGGATGGAAAACACCAACCAGAGAACGCCGCATTCGCGAAGTGCCTCGGCCAGCCGTTCGGTCCGTACGCGTCGCTGCCGCTGCGTCAGCTTCTTCATCCTCACCGAGGCTACCTCGGCGTTTCCTTGCGCTGTCAATCCTTCTACCGCACGTAGATGAGCCAGCCCTCCTTCACCTTCGACGGCGTCGTCCGCTTCACGCGCATCGGCAGCGCGTACCTGGTCTTTACGATCGTCATCGGCTTTGCGGCGCTGAACACCGGGAACAACGCGCTGTACATCGGGCTGACGTTCATGCTCGGCTGTCTGCTGCTGTCCGGCATCGCGTCGCAGCGGGGGCTGAAGCACCTGCGCGTGGAGCTGACGGGGGTCGATCAGGCGTGGGCGGGAAGGGCGGCGGACGGGCTGCTGCGGATCACGAACAGCTCGCGGGTCTGGAACGTGCGGGACGTCGTCGTCGTTGCCGACGACCTTGCGCAGCCGGTGCTCGTGCCACTCATCCCGAAGCGCGGCAAGATCGAGGTCAGCGCCGCATTCCTCTTCCAGAACCGCGGCATCGTGGAGTTGAAGTCGCTCGACTTTTACACGCGCTATCCGTTTGGGTTCTTTTTGAAGAAGCGGCGCATCCGCATCCGCGGCGAAGTCGTCGTCTTCCCGCGCTTGCTCGGAGAAGAGACGGCAAGAGCGCGTTTCCGGCCGGTCGAAGGCGACCAGGACACGGCGAACCGCCCAGGACCGGGGAGCGAGATCCACTCCTTCCGCGAATACGTCCGCGGCGACTCGCTGCGCCATGTCTACTGGAAAAAGTCGGCCTCCCTCGGGCGGTGGATCATCAAGCAGACCGACGCCGAGGCCGCGCAGGCGGTGCATGTGGTGGTCGATCCGTACAAGCCGCGCTTCGTCTCCGAGGATGACTTCGAGGAGATGGTCAGCGAGGCGGCGACGTTCATCTTCCACGCGGTCCGGCGCGGGCTCGACGTGCGCCTGACGCTGCCCCGCATGACGGCGCGGGCGAGCGATGCGCCGTCCGCCGGCGCGCTCTTCCGCGCCCTGGCCCTGCTCGATCCGATCTACGAGCCGGTGCAGTTCACGCTCGAGCGCGACACGGTCGTGTTCGCGGCAGGAGGGCGCGATGCAGCGACGGCGTGAGATCGAGACGCTGCTGCTGACGGCCTTCGCCGCGGTGCCGCTGTACGCCACCGGGGCGGTGGGCGTCGTGCCGCTGCTGCTCTTTCACGCCGTGATGCTGGCCATGGTCGCGCGCGTTGCGTCGGGCAAGCCGCCCGACCTCATCCCGCCGCGCGTCATGCGCGCGCTCGGCATGGGCTACGTCGCGTTCTACTTCGTCGACGCGCTGGCCATCTCGCGCAGCGCCATCGCCGCCTCCACGCACCTCATCCTCTTCATCGCCGTCTACCAGCCGGTCGAGTCGGTGCGGACGAACAACTACGCGCAACGCCTGCTGGCGACGGCGCTCCTGTTCGTGGCCAGCATCGCCACCTCCACGCACATCACCATCATCGTCTTCGTCATCGCCTTCGGCTTCGTGATGCTCCGGCAGATGATGTATGTCAGCCACCTCGACACCATCCGGGCCATCGATCGCGACTACGCCGAGCCGCCGTCGTCGCGCGCCGCGGCGTTCTACCTCTGCGGCACTGCGGTC
>DATEOX010000135.1:0-9238 GCA_035273585.1 Thermoanaerobaculia bacterium | reverse complement strand
CGCGGTCTATCTCGTCGCCTGCATCCTGTTGTCCCCGATGGCCTTGGCGGCCAATGGCCGGCGCCTGCCGCTGCGGAACTTCATCCGCCGGCTCATCACGCATGCGATGGACTGGATCTCCATCCCGCCGGGCGTCATCGTCCTGAAATAGGAGCGCAGCGGGGTGGGTCAATGGGTGCCCACCCCGATCATTTCTTCACCCGATGGCTGCGATTGCGGGTAAGGAAACGGTGCGCCGGTTCTACTCCTTGATCAGAGAGTAGCGGCTGCGCCCATCGATTCTCTCTCACACAGAATTCGTTCTCGGAAGGAACGGACCCCGCGCCGCTACTCTCTCTCCTGAGATGGCGACTGATCGACAGCAGCTCGAGCGCGCCCTGGAGACGTATCTCCGCCGCTGCTACGAACGGCGCACCCCCGCCCGCGTCGCGGAGTTCGCCGCCTTCCTCGGCATCGGCCGCCGCCACCTGACCGGTGTCTTCACCCGCATCTACCGCCGCCCGCCGCGCGACGTCCTGCGCGACCACCAAGTCGCGCACGCGTCGTACCTGCTCCGCGCGACGCCGCTCTCGACGGCGGACATCGCCGCGGCAGCGGCGTTCGGCACGCAGATGACGTTCTTCCGCGTCTTCCGCCACCGGATGGGGATGCTGCCCGACGAGTACCGGCGGCAAGTGTCATCCTGAGCGAAGCGAAGGATCCGTACCTTCGTGCGCGGCGCAAGATCGGTACGGATCCTTCGCCGTCGATGCGGCTCAGGATGACACGGACTACACGCGCGGCCCCTCCTCCACCGGCGGCTTCGGCGTCGGCGCCACGGGCGGCGCGGGCACCGCGGCGTCGCTCTCCGCCTTGATCGGAATCCGCGCGCCGGAAGCGGTCTGCGGGCGGGGGCGGGCGCCGGCGGGCCACCGTCCGTGGCGGAGGAAGAGCGGGTCGAAGATCATCAGGTGGATGCCGGCGGCGATCCAGCCGATGAAGGCCACGGCGAGACCGAGCGCGAGCTCGCCGAGGCGCTTGTGGTAGATGCGCTTCTTGTCGAGTCCCCACAGCGTGAGCTTCACGAGCCCGATCGCGCCGGCGATGATGGCCAGCACGCCGAGGCTCGGGAGCTGATAGGCGCGGTTCTTCACGATGGCCGTGACGACTCCGGCGACGGCGGCAATGAGCAGGACCGCGGCCAGCACCTTGAGCGGCCAGAGCTGCCGCCAGATCTTGAACGTCAGCTCGTTCGAGACCTTCAGCAGCGTCCGCATCTTCTGGTTCTCCGGGCTGCCGACCTCTTTCAGCGCCGGCTCCGCGCCGAGGAACGTCCACGGCTCGCGTGAGCCGGCGATCGGCAGGGTCGGGGCGCACTGCTCCTCGAGGAGCGCGTGCTCGGTCATCAGGTAGCCGCTGGTCATCAGCCCATACGCCTCGGCGTCGGAGAACGAGTCGAGGTCGGTCCGGACGGCGGCGAGCTTGCGCTGCACGTCCCGGTCGACCTTGTACGTCGTGCGCGGGTCCTGCACGCGGCGCTGCTCGGCCGTGTCCTGTGCGCCGATCCAGGAGACCGGCTCCGCCTCGAGGTCCTTCGTCAGGTGGATGAACATCGCTCCCTGGATGGCCCCCGCGCGGCGGAGGGCGCTGAGCTGATCGAACTGCGCCTCCCGGACGCGCGCCTGGAGGATGCCGTTCGCGCCGCCCACGGAGTCGGAGACGCTGCCACCCGGGTTCGTGATCTCCATCATCTGGCCGCTGGCGTCGCTGACCAGGATCACCCGGCAGTTCTGCTCCAGGAGACTGGAGAGCCCCTGGTTGTCGTGCACGCCGCCGTCGACCAGACGCACGGTGCGGTCGGGGTAGAGACTGCGCATCGCGATCGGCTCGAACAATCCCGGCACGCAGGCCGAGGCGCCGACGGCGCGGCCGATGGGGATCTCGTCGTACGGCTTCGGCGCCTCCGGCGTGTAGTACATCCGGCGGTAGCGGGGGATGGCGTCGATGGTGGCGCTGATGGCCTGCGGCGACTCGCCCATCCAGCTCGCCGTGAACTGCCAGTTGTGGCCCGTGTTGAGCGTCGTAGCGTTGAGCACGAGAATCGGCACCTTCGCGTCGAGGCGCCAGTTGTCGTACTTCGGGTTGAACGGACCGGCGTCCTTGTGCTCCGCCGGCTTGACCTTCAGTTGCGACATCAGCCGCGGCGCGGTCTGGCCGTCCTCGGCGGTCTTGTCGAAGAGGTGCTTCTGATAGAGCTCGCCCACGATGTCCGAGCGCGAGTAGCCGGAGAGGAACGCCATCTTGAAGCCGCCGCTGAACGACGCCGCGATGCGCGTCCGGATGTTCTTGCGCACGCCGGCCAGGAACTTCTGCTCCACGTCGCGCACGATCTCGATGTAGTCCTCGCGCGAAGTGCGCCCGCTCTCCAGCCGCTTCTTCAGCTCCAGGTAGTAGAACGCGCCGACGATCGAGCCTCCCGAGACGCAGGAGATGACTTCCACGTGGCGGAGCACGTCGAGCTCGGCCAGCTTGGCCAGCACGCCGATGTGGAACAGCGACGCGCGGAAGCCGCCGCCGGAGAGGGCGATGCCGATCTTGCCCCCGAAGAGGCCGTGCACCGCGGTCTCGCTCAGGCCGAATGCATGCTGCACGACGCGCGACGCCCGCTCGGCGTTCGCAGTCCCGTCGAAGCGCAGCCGGGCGATGGCCGCGAGCTGGCGCGCGGTCGTCTCCTTCTGCAGCGGACGGGCGGTGCCCGGCTCCTGCTTCGCCAGCCACGCGGCGCCCTGCGCATTCGCATCCGCCAGCGCCTCTTCCGCCGCGTCGAAGTCCCCCAGCCCGAACGACGCCTCGGCGCGCGAGGCGTGGAAGAACCACGGATTCACGTCCGCCGGCGGGCCGGATGCGTTCAGCTTGCGCAGCACCTCGCGGCGGATTTCATCCGCCTTCTTCACACGCGCGTCGGCATTGGCCACGGCCGCCTCGCCCCCTGCTTTGCGCTCCTGCGCGGCGAGGAGGTCGAGCACGTACGCGGTGTTCACGGCGCGCCAGCCGTCCGCATCGGGGAGCAGCTCGTACGCCTTGCCGTACCAGGCCAGCGCCTGCTCGAGGTGCGTCCGCTGGCCGGTGTGATCCCAGAGCCGCTTGTAGACCGCGCCGGCCAGGCCGAGCGTCTCGCCGTCCGTCGAGTTGGCCAGGTCGCAGTCGGCTTCCAGGATGTCCCGCGCCCGCTCGTACTTTTGCGGCGCGAGGAGGTCCTCATCCTTGTAGATGGAGCGCGCCAGCAGTTGCCGCAGGGCGATGTAGTGCGGCCCGCTGCGGTCGAGCTCACCCGCCTCGAGGATCGCCTGCCGGGCGAGGTCGGGGAACTTGTCGATCAATGCCTGCGCTTTGGCCAGCGCCGTCGCGGCCGCGTCTCTCGTCGTGGACATGGAGGACCTCCGGTTGTTGGTGGACTGCGGTCACTATAGATCGACGGATTCACGGTGAGCAAACACAGCCGCGCTGATTTCTGGCATCATCCGCGGACCGTGAATCCCCGGTTCCTCCTCCTGGTGTCTCTGCTCGCCGTCTGTCCCGTGATGCACGCCGCGCCGCGCTCGTCGCCGGACGGCCTCTGGACCGATGTGCGGGAGGACGCGATCGCCGCGCCGGGAGGCGGCCAGCGCCTCATCGTCCCGAAGGTCTATCGCACCGTGACGCTCGACGTCGATGCGTTCCGGGCGCTGGTGGCCGGGCCGGAGATGACCTTGCCGATGCCGGACGGCTCGTTCGCCGCCTTCGCCATCGAGGAGTCGCCGATCATGGAGCCGGAGCTCGCCGCGCAGTTGCCGGACGTGAAGACGTACCGCGGCACGGGCATCGACGACCCGGCGGCGATCGCCCGCTTCGATTTCACGCCCACCGGCTTCCACGGCCTCATCCTCGCGCCCGCCGGCGCGGTCTACATCGACCCATTCCAGAGCGGCGACACGGCGCACTACATCAGCTACTGGCGCCGCGACTACGAGCGCGCGGCGGCCATCGAGCCGTTCCACTGCGACTTCGGCGGAAGCGAGCGGCCGAACCGCGTCGCCGCGGTGAAGACGCACGCCGCGGCGCTCGCGGCCAACGGCGCGACGCTCCGCACTTACCGGCTCGCGCTGGCCTGCACCGGCGAGTACGCCGCGTTCTACGGCGGCACGGTCTCCGGCGCGCAGGCCGGGATGGTCACGACGATCAACCGCGTGAATGCCATCTACGAAAAGGAGCTCTCCGTCCGGATGACGATGGTGAGCAACTCTTCGATCTGCTTCACGAACGCGACATCCGACCCGTACTCGAACACCGATTCCGACCTCTCCGCCAACCAGTCCACCATCGATGCGAACATCGGCAGCGCGAACTACGACATCGGCCATCTCTTCGGCACGGGCGGGGGCGGGGTGGCCTCCCTCGGCGTCGTCTGCTTCGGCGGCGCGAAGGCGCGCGGCCTGACCGGCTCCAGCCAGCCGGTGGGCGACGCGTTCGACGTCGATTACGTCGCGCACGAGATGGGCCACCAGTTCGGCGCCGACCACACGTTCAACGGCACGACGTCGAACTGCGGATTCGGCAACCGCTGGGGGCCGGACGCGTACGAGCCCGGCAGCGGCTCGACCATCATGGCCTACGCCGGCATCTGCGGCGCCGAGGATTTGCAGCCGCACAGCGACCCGTACTTTCATACGAAGAGCTTCGACGAGATCGTCTCCTTCATCACCGGCTCGGCCACCTGCGCGGTGCAGACGAGCACCGGCAACGCCGCGCCGGCGGTGAGCGGCGTGCCGTCCATCAACATCCCGATGCAGACGCCGTTCTATCTCACCGCCTCCGGCAGCGACCCGAACGGCGACGCGCTCACCTGGTGCTGGGAGGAATTCGACCTCGGCACGGCCGGGCCGCCGAACACCGACGGCGGCGGGCGGCCGATCTTCCGCTCCTTCAATCCCGTGACCTCGCCCGTCCGGACGTTCCCCCGGCTGGCGGACATCCTGGGCAACACGGCCACCTTCGGCGAGTCGCTCCCCAACAGCACGCGCACGATGAACTTCCGCGTCACGGCGCGCGACGGAAAAGGCGGCGTGAGCTACGGCGCGCAGGTGGCCTTCGTCACCAGCCTGGCCGGCCCGTTCACGGTGACGTCGCCGAACACGGCGGTCTCCTGGAGCGGCAACTCGACGCAGAACGTGACGTGGAACGTGGCCGGCACCGACGCGGCGCCGGTGAACTGCGCGAACGTGAAGGTGCACCTGTCGACGGACGGCGGGAACACGTTCCCCACGATGCTCCTCTTCAACACGCCGAACGACGGCACGCAAACGATCACGGTGCCGAACATCACGACGTCAACGGCGCGCATCAAGGTGGAGTGCAACGCGCAGCCGTTCTTCGACGTCTCGAACGCGAACTTCTCCATCACCAGCTCGCTCGCCCTCACCGCCACGGCCACGACGCCGACGAACGTGCTCGTGACCTGGACGATCGTCCCGGGCAGCGCGCGCTACGATGTCTACCGCCGCGGCAGCGTCGGTGACTTCGCCTATGTCGGCCAGACCACGACGACGAGCTTCAACGACATCACCGCCGCGCCCGGGACGGCATATCTTTACGCGGTCCGGTCGATCGACACGTCGAATTTCGCCTCGCCGCTGAGCAGCCCCGATCTGGCCACGACGGTCGTCTTCACCGACCCGACGCTCGTGCCGCTGTCGACGGCGGTGAAGGCGGCGCACGTGAACGAGCTGCGCACCGCGGTGAATGCCGTACGCACGCTGGCCGGCCAGCCGGCGTTCCCCTTCACCGACCCGGGACTCGCCGCCGGCGCGACGGTCTCCCGCCTGCACATCGCTGACCTGCGCACCGCGCTCGACGCCGCCCGCTCCACGCTCGGTCTCAGCGCGGTCAGCTACGACGATCCGACGGTGACCGCCGGCGCGACGGTCGTCCGTGCGGTGCACGTGGACGACCTGCGCAACGGCGTCCGGTGAGGGCTACTCCGCCTCGACGATGCTCGCCCACGGCATGCCGCGGACGGCGATGACCTTCGCGTCGAGGTCTTCCTGGGTCGCCGAGGTTCCCAGCGAGCGCTGGATGTAGGAGACCTCGGTGGAGACGAGCTTCGTGGTGAGCAGCCGCGCGGCCGCCTTGCGCAGGTTCAGCTCGGAGACGCGGACTTTCGCTTTTCTCTCCCGCACCGCGGGCTTGGTTTTGATGGCCGTCATATTCGATTCCTTCCTTCTCGAGGATTCACGAGCGGGCGCGCATCGGGATAGCGAAATTCCGCGGACCGGACGTGGCAGGCTAAGGAGGGTGAGACCAGCGCGGGGACTTAGCTCGTCCGGGCTGGCAGGTGAGGAAGGTTCCTCAACCTCGGCATAATAACATTAAAACGACGCATGCGACGGCTCGACGCGCTGACGACCCTCCTTGGGGCGCCTGGTGCAGCGGCTGGAGGCTGAAACGTTCCACCTTTAAAGATCAATAATGAGGCATGCATGAGCTACTCGTCGCTGCGTTGCTGCTCGCGGTCTCCTTTGGCGATGCTCTGAAGGTCGCGGCGGTTTCGGCGCCGCTCACGGTCGAGGAGAGCGCCGTCGCCGCCAGGCTGGCGGAGCAGGCGCTGCGGTCGGAGGGTCTCTGGACTACGACGCGGATGCACCTCGTCGAGGCCGTTCCGCATCGCGATTCGACGGCCGAAAGCAAGGGCGCCTACGAGCGGATGGCGCGGCTCACGTACTACCGGTACGACGGCGCGCTCACCATCGCCGTCATCATCAATCTCGCCAGCCAGCGGGCGGTGGCCGTGAAGCGCCTGCCGAACTTCGAGGCGCCGTTCTCCGCCGAGGAGTACGCGCTGGCCCGAAGGCTGGCGTTCGCCGATCCGCAGGTGAGAGAGGCGCTGGCGCCGTTCCGCGACCGCGTCATCGTCGAGCCGATCACGTTGCGGCACGACTCTCCGGGCGACCCGCTCTTCCGCCACCGCGTCATCTGCTTCTTCTTCCGCACCGGCTCGCGCTACCTGCTGCGCGATCGCCTGATCCTCGTCGACCTGACCACGCAGACCGTGATCCTCCAGCCGATTTCCGGCTCACCGGCGCACGCCGCGATGGGAGGCCATTGATGTTCCGCCTGCGAGCCCTTGCCGCGCTCTTCGCTCTGGGCGTCGCGTTCTCTTCGCTCGGCGCGACGAGTCCATGTCTGCCGGCGACCACCACCGCGAACGAGATCAATCGCGTCGTCCATCAGGAGTTCCCCGCGCAGGGGCCGACGGAGACGGCGTGGACGGTGGTCTGGAGCGAGAACGGTACGCAGAGCCTCTGGATCGAAAACGCCTGGTTCACTCCCAAGCCGGGCGCCGCGCCGAGGCTCGTCCTCGGGCGCAGCGGACTGTCGAACATCTTCGTTCCGTATCACGAGGGGACGTTCCGCCCGAACGACCTCAATCCGTGGACCGTCACGCGCGAGGCGGTCCCTTCGTACACCGGCCCATGCGGCACGATCTCCGGACCGGCGCTGCCGTATCCGACGCTCGCCGAGCCGGCGCACAGCAGTCCTCCCCGCCAGATGCTGATCAAGGAGATCCGCGAGCGCGGGGTGGCGTGGACGAGCGACGGCCGCACGCGGCGGGGCGAGGAGCTGCTGCTCTGGTCGGTCATCGACACCGGCAACTACGAATACGTCGTGCAGTACGGCTTCCGCGACGACGGCACGATCACCTTCCGCCTCGGCGCGACCGGCTACAACAATCCGGGCATGCCGTTCGAGCCGCACATGCACGACGCGCTCTGGTACGTCGACCTCAACGTCGGCCACGCCGCGCACAACTCGGTCAGCCTGATGCGCCATCAGGAGCCGGCGACGGTATCGTCATCGACGGTCAGCCCGTTCCTGCAGGCCGCTGACGAGATGGTGCCGTTCAACAACGGACTGGAAGGGTTCGCCGAGTGGAAGGCTGCCGAGTTCACCGGTCTGAACATCAGGGACACGACCGCCACGAACGCCCACGGCCACGACATCAGCTACGACCTGATGCCGATGCGCACCGGGATCGCGCGGCACGACGAGGACTTTACGAAGTTCGATTTCTGGGTGACACGGGAGAACGCGGAGTACGACTACACCTCCGGCTTCTCGAACATCGGCGGCGTGAGCGCGTACCTCAATCCGCCGCAGCCGATCACCGATACGGACGTCGTGGTGTGGTGCATGACGTCCGGTCACCATCACCCTCGCGACGAGGACCACGAATTCGACGCACAGGGCAACCAGAAGCAGGGCATCGCGCAGACGATGTGGTCCGGTTTCGACATGCACCCGCGCAACTTCCTGGACGACGCCCCGCTCTACCACTGCCTGCCGATGCCTACTCCGATCGCCGGCTGGTGGCCGTTCGAAGAGGCTGCCGGCGCGACTCAGGTGGCAGACATCAAGAATGTCGGCGCCCCGAACACCGGCACCTCGCATCCGCAGGCGCTCGGCAGCGGCGGACCGATGCCGGTGGCCGGCGCGACCGGCGGCGCGTTGGGCTTCACCCCATCGACGTTCGTGGAAGTGAACGACGACCCCAGCCTGAACTTCGGTACCGGCGACTTCAGTCTCGACACCTGGATCAAGGCGCAGCCGACCGGCGGCACCACGAACCGGATGATCGACAAGCGGCAGAGCGTCGGCGGGAGCTTCCGCGGCTGGCAGTTGTACCTCTTCAACGCAAGCGCCGGACTGCAGCTCGCCAACGGCACGACGTTCGCCAACACCACCTCGACCGCGGTGGTCGCCGACGGCCATTGGCATCACGTCATCGTGACGATCGACCGCACCAGCACGACGAAGGAGATGCGCTGGTACGTCGACGGCAACCTCACCGACACCTTCCCGAACCCGCTCGCCGGCTCCCTGAGCAACACGGCGCCCCTGCGCTTCGGACAATTCAACGGCTCGCTTGGCGAGGTGGAGCTGTTCCCCCGCGTGCTGACCGCGTCCGAGGTGCGCGACGTGTATGCGGTGGGGAAGTGCCGGTAAAACGAAAGAGCCGCCCGCGGGCGGCTCTGAGGATTTGACGTGAGGTTGGTGGAGCCAATCGGGATCGAACCGACGACCTCCTGAATGCCATTCAGGCGCTCTCCCAATTGAGCTACAGCCCCACGAAATGCAACGTGCTCAACGCGTTGTCCCCGGCAAAATTCCTGAGGGCGGCCCCGTCGTTGAGCGCTGGCGCGGCGCATTCTACGGCACTGCGGTA